>CALVER010000121.1 GCA_944326625.1 Candidatus Gastranaerophilales bacterium
TTGGCTTGCGGTAGCTGCGCTACCTTCCTCTCCTCGAACGATACTTAATCGTTCTCGTCGGCAGAGTGCCACAGGCCCAGATTTTTAGGTTGCTGGTCAACCGTTATTCAATTTTTTTGGCTTGCGGTAGCTGCGCTACCTTCCTCTCCTCGAACGATACTTAATCGTTCTCGTCGGCAGAGTGCCACAGGCCACGCTTTTTTGTAAAAAAGCTTAGCAAAAAACTTTAACATTAAAGTTTTGTTGTATTTTGTTGTCATGATTCTTTGCTAAAGTTTTCCTTGACAATATGTCAATCCAACCTCGCGATAACTAAATTAACATTAATATTCCGCAAAGTCAAGAGCAAAAAACTTATACCGAAATAGCTTTACTATGTCCTAAAACTATATTTTCCATATTATTTGTTACAATTTCATCGCTTGCAATTATACAATTTTTTATTTTAACATTATCGGCAATTTTAATATTATCCCACAAAATACTGTTTTCTATTATTACATTTTTGCCTATGTCACAATTTTTACCGATAACCGACCTGCCTGATAATTCAGCATCATCAGGGATTACGGAACCGGAGATATATTCACCTTTTGAGGTTTTTATTATTTCATCATGAACAAAATTACAATTCCCGTCAAAAACATCTTTTGCGGACAACCTGTATTGTTCAAGCGTTCCTACATCACTCCAATAATCCTCTATTACAAATGTATTAATTTGTCTTTCCAACAAAAGCTTCGGAAACACATTTTTGGCAAAATCATAAAAAGTATTTTCAGGTATGTAATCAAAAATTTTATAATTAAATATATAAATTCCGGTATTAATACAATCGCTTTTCGCCTCAGCTATTGAAGGTTTTTCCTGAAATTCAACAATAAACCCGTTTTTATCGGTTACAACAACACCAAAATGCGAAACTTCTTCATGCTTAACTCTTTTGATGCCGATAGTCGCTATGGCACCGGATTTTTTATGAATTTCAATACCTTTTAAAATATCTGCATTCGTTAAACCGTCGGCTGATAATACTACAAAATCCTCGCCTTCATTAAAGAAAAACTGACATTTTTTCAAGCCGCCGGCAGTACCCGATAATGTTTCCTCTTTTATATAATTAAAATTTAAACCTATATTATTCGACTTATACCTGTTAATTATCTGGTCAGCAAGATAATAAGTATTACAAATAACGTCTTTTATCCCGATATTTACAAGATTTTCAAATAAAATATCCATAATCGGCCTGTTCGCAACGGTTACAAGAGGTTTAGGCACCTGTAATGTTAAAGGTTCCAATCTTGAGCCCATTCCCGCAGACATAACCATGGCTTTTAAATTTGCTTGTTCCATTCCTAAATTCTACATGAAAAAATACTTTATGCAATCAAACTATACTTATTTTGTTAAATATTTTATCAATATTTTGTACATCAGAATGTAATCCTGCAAAAATTTCGGATATTGCGTTCAAAATACCAGACCTGTCTAGCGCTGCACCGCCCAAATAATACAAATCCATAGGCAGACCGCCTGTATTATTTGGATAAATATAGTTAATATTTAATTTTTCTGCGCCCAAAGATTTGTAAAATTTAATTCTTCTTAATGTATCCGGATTATCCGCGTCAGGCTTTTCAACTTCAAGAAAACAATTTTCAAACAAAGCCAATATTTTCCTTCCGTACCCCTTTGACTGAAATTCTTTTTTTATAGCAATATAATCCAGCCACTTACTGCCATTTTTAAGTTCGGCATAAACAACATAGCCTACTGCACAATTTTGATCAACAGCCGCATAACATTTTAAAATATCATCAGTCAAAAGCTGTTTAAAAATATCTAACGGCTTAAGCTCGTTTTCAGGAAACTGCTCCTGCATATTTTTATAGATATCTTCAAAAGCCTCAATATCAATTCTTTCTAATCTTAAATCATTCATAAAAAATATTATGTTCCAAATTTTTATTATTGTCAAAAAAAAATCATTCTGATATAATAACAACGTAAGCAATAATTTTGCAAAACGATTTGGGCTTGTAGCTCAGTTGGTAGAGCAGTTGACTCTTAATCAATTGGTCGTGGGTTCGAGTCCCACCGGGCCCAAATTTTATAAAGATAAACAATGATGAGGGCTGATATGAGTTTTGACGAAAAAGCAGTAAAAATTATCCGAAAAGCTTTGGATGTACTTGGGAAGAAAAATTTTGCACTTATTGTTCATGGCGGGAGTTTTCCGTCTGCGCAAAACGAAAACACAGGATTTGGTTCAATGAATACAAACGGAGGCAAAGAACTTATTGATTATGCATCCGGCATTTTCAATGCAATCCAGCTGGGACCTGCAGGAAAGACCAAAAGCTGCGACTCTTCACCATATACAGGAACTATTTTTTCTACAAATCCGCTTTTTGTGGATTTGAAAGAACTTACTACTACCGCCTGGAACGGAATTTTATCCGTTGATACTTTTAATAACATCGTCAATAATAACCCTCAAAAAGATAATAACAGAACTGCATATTCTTACGCTTTCAAAAGATACGCGGATGCGCTGGATGAAGCTTACAAAAATTTTATTGAATACGGTGATGAAAATCTAAAAAAAGAATTTGACGAATATAAACGTCTTAACAACCGTTGGCTTGACAGGGACAGTATTTATGAAGCATTAAGTATTGAACACCAAAACGATTACTGGCCTTTGTGGCAGTCTGACATAGACAAAAAATTGTTTGCGCCGGATACAATTGAAGAAAGGCTTGAACACGGCAGACGTTTAGTAGAAATCTCAAAAAAATACGCCTATGATATTGATAAATACAAATTTATCCAGTTTATTTTGCGCAAACAAAATACCGAAACAAAAGATTATGCTGAATCAAAGGGCATTAAAATGATTGCCGACAGACAAGTTGCATTTTCAGACCGTGATACCTGGGCATATCAGGCTTATTTTCTGCCCGGATGGATGCTGGGATGCCCGCCGGATTATTTTTCAAAAGACGGACAAGCTTGGGGATTTCCCGTTCTGGATCCCGAAAAGATGTACAAAGAAGACGGCTCACTTGGCAAAGCAGGCGTTTTGTTGAAAAATTTATACAAAAAAATGTTCCGCGAAAATCCGGGCGGTGTGCGAATTGACCATATTGTGGGATTAATTGACCCCTGGGTGTACAAATCAGGCTGCAAACCTAAAATTGAAGAAGGTGCAGGCAGATTGTATTCCTCACCTGAACATGAATTCTTGTCAAAATTTGCCATAGCTAAAATGGAAGATTTGGACACAACACTTGAAGCAGATAAGGAAAAACGCGTTAAAACATTAACAGATGAACAAATTGCAGAATACGGCGCAATGATTGAAAAAATCGTAATTGCCGCCGCCGAAGAAGAAGGGTTAACTAAAGATGCAATTGTTTGCGAAGATTTAGGAACTTTAACAAATCCTGTTGCAGCCGTTATGAAAAAATACGGACTTTTAGGGATGAGATTGACCCAGTTTGTAGTTCCGGAAGAGCCAAAACATCCTTACCGCTGCTCTAATATTGACGAAAAATGCTGGGCAATGGTAGGCACTCACGACAATGAACCAATAGCAAAATGGGCAAAATCAATGATACACACCCATGAAGGATACCTGCATGCGAAAAACCTTGTTGAAGATTTGTATGCGGAAGCTGAAAATAAAGACGATATAATTACACGTCTTACCAATGATGCGGAATTTCTAAAACAAACAAAACTTGTTGAAATTTTTGCATCAAAAGCTGAAAATATTCAAATATTTTTCACTGATTTCTTCCAAATTGAAGATGTTTATAACAGACCCGGCACCTCAGGTGATGCGAATTGGAGTTTAAGATTGCCGGATAATTTCAAAGAATTGGCACCTATTGATTTGCCGGAAATTTTAAAACAGGCTATAATATCAAGAGGAAGCGATTTTGCGAATAAGAACGCACAACTTATTGAGGAATTAGGTGAAATTTAAAACTATAATAACAGCATTGTCAATCGTTTTATTGCTTTCAACGGCAAGTGCAAACGCTGACAATATGACGGAAGCCAAACTTCAATACAACAAAGGAATTGATTTTTATAAAATAGGTCAATATGACCGTTCAATGGAATGCTTCAGAAAAGCAATTGACCTTGATCCTGAATACATTGATGCGTACTACAATTTAGGTTCCATACTTGAATATTTGGGACAGGATGAGGCGGCGCTTACTGTTTTCAAACAAATTGTTGTGAGAAAGCCTGAAGATTATGATGCAGTCTATAAGGCTGCCGAATTAAGCAAAAAACTCGGGCAAATTGAAAAGGCAAAATCATTTCTGTCGATTATCCCTGCGGGCACTTATGTAAACCCTAAAGCATATCAGCTTGCAAGAGAGCTTAATACTGATCTCCAGACACTTCAATACGAGCACAATCTAAAAGAACAAGCAAAACAGTTTCAGACAAACGGAGTTTACGAAAATATACCAAGCCCAACGGGAATTACTACAGACAAATCTGGAAATCTTTTTGTTGCGGGGTTCTCTGATAATGTAATTTTCAAAATTACACCCGAGGGCAACAGGGTTATCTTTTTAAAAGACAAAAAGCTAAACGGGCCTATCGGCATAATAAATGACGAAACAGGAAATCTTTATATAGCGAATTATAACGCGGATAATGTTTTAAAGGTAACTTCAACAGGACAGGTAAGCGTTTTGATTGAAGATGTTCTAAAGCCTTACGGATTATATATTTCAAACGGAACTCTTTTTATATCTTCACAAGGCTCCAATGCCGTAATTCGTTATAAGCTTTAATA
>CALVER010000122.1 GCA_944326625.1 Candidatus Gastranaerophilales bacterium
ATTGTAGATTGGATTTAATAACCCGACTGTTACTTCTTAGTGCCTTAGTGCCATAGTATCTTAGTAACTTTACTAAAACAATACCGTCAAAACCCTTACTATCAGTACCTAGAGGAGACGCCCCCCCCCGTTTCTCAAAAATTCTTTGTTTTCCATAAGCTTTTCTCCTTCTCTTTGTCAATATAATATCATATTTTGTTAATTTTATCAACTATTATATAATAAGATTATGGAAACAAAAGAACTTATAAAATATTTCAAAAGCCTCGGGATAGAAATTCATACAACAACCAAAGCGCGCGGACATCACGGTTTTTTCTTAAAAAACCGTATTGATGTTTCAAAAAATCTGCCTGAATATAAAAAAATTCCGACGCTAATCCATGAATTTGCACACTATATTCATTCTAAACTTGAACCCGATATGCCGAAAACAGGCGGCAGCCTTGAAATTCTTTTTAAAACTTCCAATCCGATAATACAAAGCGAATTGTTAAAGGTTACCAACTTTGTCGACGAAAATTCATTGTGCAAAAAACTGATACAGCACAAAAATTTAATTAAAGAAAAAATTAAAAAGCAGGAAAATATTATCAAAACCGATTATCCGAAATTCATGCGGTCAAAACGTTTCAAAGAATTTGAAAAATTCATAAAAAAATCCGATGCAAAATATCTTTTGAGATACGACCGGATTAAATTAATCCGCGGATTTTGGAAAAAAGATGCCAAAATCTTTACCATTGATACGATAGAAAAAGATTTTCCGGATATGCCGAAAGCTTTCGCGGCTTACATCAGACTTCATTCTTATCAGAAAAAACAGGCAAGAATTTCAGCAAAAATCAACAAAAATAAAAAATATTATACAAAGCCTACAGAACTTTTTGCACGTTTTGTAGAGGGGTTGTATATTGATAAACAATACACTCAGCAGCTTGCGCCGACAGCTGCGGAAATCTTCAACCAGCTTTTAGATGAAGGTTATTACAAAGATTTGGCTATACTCTGCCGTAAATATCTTCATATCTGATAATGTCATCTTCCGAAAGTACATCACCTTTTTGGACTTCAATAACTTCAACATCTTCCGTAAAAGGATTCTGCAAAGAATGAATTGCTTTGACAGGAATATCAATACTGTGTCCCGGAGACAAAATATAATCTCTGCTTTCCAGAACGACTTTTGCAGTTCCGCTTAAAACAACCCAGTGTTCACTTCTGAAATTATGCGACTGCACGGATAATTTCTGCCCCGGATTTACGTGAATAATTTTTGTTTGGAAACCTTTTCCCGCCGCAATTACCGTATAAAATCCCCATGGTCTGTAAACCGTTTTATGAACCATTTGCGTATCATCATGCTGCTGCTTTAATGTTTCATAAACTTCTTTAACCTCTTGCGCTCTGTCTTTTTTACAAGCAAGAATTGCATCTTCAGTTTCAACAATTACTGTGTCTTCAAGCCCGATTGTAGCAACGAGTTTTGATGAAGCATATACAAGAGAACCTTTTGAATTTTTGTCCAGAACATGTCCGACAAAAACATTCCCGTTTTCATCTTTTTTGCTGACATCATAAATGGACTGCCATGATCCCAAATCTTTCCAGTCGGATTTGAGTTCCACCATAGCAATTTTGTCAGAATTTTCCATTACCGCATAATCAATCGAAATATTAGGCATTTTGTCAAACTCCGTATACGGCACACTGTCGGATTTTGAAAAATCAAATTTATTCAGCAAATCATAAATTCCCGGAGCACAATTTTGCAATTCTTTTAAAAATACGGAAGCTTTAAACATAAAAATTCCGCTGTTCCAAAAATACCCGCCGTCTTTTAAATAACTGCGAGCCGCAACGGCAGAAGGTTTTTCTATAAATTTTTCAACCTTTCCTTTTTTATCAGGCTTGATATATCCAAAACCGGTTTCAGGATAAGTAGGCTTGACGCCAAAGGTTACAAGAAAACCTTCCTGAACAGTTTTCAAAGCATTATTGACAGCATCCTGAAATTTCACTGTATCATCAATCTGCAAATCCGACGGCATAACAATAATAACAGGATCCGAATTTGTTTTATCCGTCAAATATTTTACTGATATAGCAATAGCCGGAGCAGTATTTTTAGAAATAGGTTCAGACAAAACCAAACTTTTTTTATCAACCTGCATTTTAACATTAGCTGCATGTTTTGTATTTGTAATACTCAAAATTTTATCAGCCGGTAAAAATGAATTAAGCCTTTCAAAGGTAGTCTGCAAAAGACTTTTATCCGAATTAAGGCTCAAAAGCTGTTTTGGGTATAATTCTCGTGACAAAGGCCACAATCTGCTTCCTGAACCGCCTGCTAAAATTATTCCGTACATACGATCTCCTTTTAAAAAGATTATACTATAAAACTTTCAAAAATTCCTGCGCTGCTTTTTCGGGGCTGTCGGAATTTATAATAGCCCTGACAACAGCAATCTTTTTAGCGCCAGCATTTATAACATCTTGAACATTAGTCAAATCAATTCCGCCGATTGCAAAAGCCGGAATTTTAATGTTTTCGCTTACCCATTTTGCATATTCTAATCCCACGGACGGTCTGCCGGGTTTTGTAGGGGTCGTAAATACTGGCCCCATACCTATATAATCCGCCCCGTCATTGACAGCTTTTTGAACCTGTTCGGGGGCATGAGTTGAAATCCCGATTATTGCATTATTTCCGAGAATTTTTCTGGCGGATTCAACATCCATATCGTCCTGCCCCAAATGCACACCGTCTGCTTCCAAAACGTATGCAATATCCACCCTGTCATTTACAATAAATGTTGCACCGTATTCCGCACAAAGCAATTTAACTTTTTTGCCGAGTTCAAGGATTTTATTTGCGGGCATATTTTTTTCTCTTAACTGCAAAATATCGACTCCGCCTTTTAAAGCTGAGGCAACAGCGTCCAAGAATAAATCTTCCGTTTCAAACTTATCGGAATTTGTGACAAGATAAAGTTTTTTATCTTCGAGCATTAATTTATTATATTTTTCTTTTAATTTATCCCACATATTTTTCTCCAGAGTATAAGATTTATATCGCAATTTTTCTAAAGACTCAAAATTTTCCGGACAATATTCAGCCAAAACTCTTAAAGCCTGCTGCAAACGCTTGATATTAGCTTTAAAAATTGTTTCAATTCCCGAACGCCTGTCAGGATTTTTTATATTAACCCCCACATCGCCTTCGGTATCCCGTGCCGTTAACAATCCTGCATAATCCTCATCCTGCAGTGAATTCAATATATGCCGGATATTTTTTAACTCTTCCGATGTTTCTTTATCTTCAAGCAAAAACCTTGAAATTTCTTCCAAAACCCTCAAAGCTTCGCAGGCTCTGTTTAAATTTGCATCAATAATACGTTTCATAAAAATTATTATAGCTTAAAAACAAAGATTTTATTGTTACATATATTTACAAACTATAAAAATAAGTAAATTTAATAACGCAAAAAAACTTTATATAAATAAGGTAATGTGTAATTGGAGAATTAGGTTATGGATTTTGAAAGTATGATGACAACTCCTGTAATATATCAGGATATCCCGAGCAGTTTTATGATGAGTCCCATGCCGATGATGCCAATGTACGGCGCATATCCTTATTACGGAGTTTCGCCTATGAAACCCGTTTTAAATAACGACAAGTTTGAAAAACTTGAAGAAAAAAACCGCGAGACTAAAAATGCCATAAAAAATACAGCTATTATCGGAAGTATTGCAACGCTTGCGTTAATACTTCTGAGTAAAAAATTCAAAGCCCCCAATATTAAACTGCCAAAATTAGGGCCGAAAATTAAAGCAGGTCTTAACACAGCCAAAACAAAAGGGCTTAATCTATTTGATAATTTAAAACAAGGCACAATAAAAGGCTGGAATAAGCTCAAAGGTCTTTTCAAAAAGACAACTTCTTAAATATACATTCCCCTTTAAAGGTAAGAATTCAATTCTTACCTTTTTTATGTTATAATTTTCAAAAAAGGGGGTTAATATGGCAAAAGATTGCAGTTTTGATGTAGTATCGGAATTTGACAGACAAGAGCTTGTGAACGCTGTTGATCAGGTGAAGCGCGAAGTTTCATCAAGATTTGACCTGAAAGATTCCAATTCCGACATAAATTTGGACGCAGATAAATCAATAACAATTACAACAAAAGACGAGACAAAATTACGTAATATTTATGACATTTTACAGTCAAAGCTTGTAAAAAGAAATTTAAGCATAAGAATTTTGGACGCACAACCTGTTGAAAACGCTTTGGGCGGGAATGTAAGACAGGTTTACAAACTCAAAAAAGGGCTGACACCGGAACTTGCAAAAAAAATCTCATCTGATATTAAAGATATGAAGATGAAAGTCCAGCCGTCAATCCAAGGCGACAGCGTAAGAGTTTCCGGCAAAGACAAAGACGATTTGCAAAAGGTAATCCAAATGCTTCGCCAAAACGAAGATAAATACGATTACCCGCTGCAATTTACAAATTACAGATAATAAGAAAGCCGGTTTACAAACCGGCTTTCTGTTAATCAGAACACTTATGCTTTCCGTCCCACGAAAGATCATCACAGTGCAGATAATCCAAATTCTGATGTTCAATTACCCAAGCCGTGCAGGATTCACAATAGCCATAGCATTTTTTGCGGTTGCAATTACTAAGCGGATCGTCCACTCTGATTTCGTTGCCGTCTTCATCTTCCGCTTGGTATTTCAAGCCGGGATAACCATAAGGAATTACACCATTATCCGTAAAAATAAAAGTAAACAAATCCCG
>CALVER010000123.1 GCA_944326625.1 Candidatus Gastranaerophilales bacterium
TTTTCCATAAGCTTTTCTCCTTTTTCTTGTGTTTTTATTATAACATAACTTTTAACAAATGCAAAAAATTCACAAAAAAAAGCCGTCTTGAATAAGAACGGCTACCAGACTTGGGGAGGAGGTATGAAAAACCGAAGTTTTTCATATCATATTCCTTTTATCGGCAGCCGTTTTTGTAAACTTTTAAACTTTATAAAAATCTCGTACGTTCGGTGTAGATTTTAAGAAACCTGAATATCTTTTTCAAAGCCGAACAATGAGCTTACGGATTCATCATCATGAATTCTGGAAATTGCCTGCCCGAGGAGTGATGCAACAGACAACTGTTTAATATTCGGAGGCATTTTTTCCATATCCAGAGGAATTGTATTTGTCACAATGCATTCTTTAATCGGAGCATTTGCAAGTCTTTCGATTGCAGGGCCTGAAAATACCGGATGTGCCGCACAAACGTAAACTTCTTTTGCACCTTCTCTCACAAGAAGTTTTGACGCCTCACAAATCGTTCCAGCAGTATCTATAATATCATCAAACATCACGCAAACCTTGCCTTTAACATCACCGATTACGTGTGATGCAATGGCTTCATTATGTTTGTCGCGGCGTTTATCAATAATTGCCAGCGAACAGCCGATTTGTTTTGCAAAATGTCTTGTCCTTTGAACACCGCCTGTGTCAGGGCTTACCGCAACCATATCATCAGGGTTGATATTCAAACTCTTAATATAATTTACCAGAATCGGTGTTGCAAAAATGTGATCCACAAGAATATTAAAGAACCCTTGAATTTGACCTGTATGCAAATCCATTGCCAGAACTCTGTTTGCACCTGCAGTCGTCAACAAATCCGCAACAAGTTTTGCGGTAATAGCTTCACGACCGGATGTTTTTCTGTCCTGTCTTGCATAACCGTAATACGGAATTACGGCAGTAATTGTTTTTGCGCTCGCACGTTTGAAAGCATCAATTATAATCAATAATTCCATCAAATTTTCATTAACAGGATTACACAACGGTTGAATAATAAAAACATCATCTCCGCGGACACTTTCTTTAACCTGTACATAAATCTCACCGTCAGCGAAATTTTTTACAACCATAGGTCCGATTGTTGTACCTAAGTAATCCGCAATTTCCTGAGCCAGTTTGGAATTGGCGCGTCCCGCAAATAATTTTATGTCATGGGTCGGATTAATTGCGCGTTCCAGCTGCGGAAATGTCATTTCTAAAACCATTATTCTTAATCCTTTCTGTTTTTGCCGAGCATGATTATTATAAATCTTTGGGGTGTTATCTACAAGTTTATTTTAAGTAATATTACCAAAACACAAAAAAATAATTTTTGCTATTTATCTTTCCAGAAGGCACATATATGGCACAAATCTTCACCTGTATCGGCATTTTTCAGCACATGTGTTGTTGTATTTTCCGAAATCTGCACCTGCGAAAGAACTTTGCATCCGTATGTAACCTCTTTTTTGAAAACCATATCCAGCGTTTTAAGTTTTTTGGAGCTTCTGAAATTAAAATCCAACGGTTCAAATGCCCAGACTATATAATTCGCATTATTAACATGCTTATTAACATCTATATCGTCATACCTTATTTCAAAAATCTTTTCCGCATCAACTTTTTCAATCGGTTTTATTTTTTCAAAAACCAGATCATCCTCACGTTTTACATAAGGCGGCATGCCCGGATTATTTTCAAGAGCCTCTCCAATCGGTACAATACTTTTGGTATTAATATCAACTAACGACCATGTGCTTGATGCTCTGCCCAAAAGTTTTTCTCCGTCATATATTGAAAAATTACGGAAAGCAAAAATTTTATTATACCCTCTGGGTTCTGTTGAAAGCTTAAGGTCATAAATTTTTTCCGGATAATCCTCAAACTCCATTCTGTACTTGAGTAAAAACCATGCCAGATTCTTCTTGATTATAAAAGAATACCCGAAACCCAAATTTTCAGCATTGTCGCTTGCCATATCCTGCAAAAAATGCAGCAATACCGCAGGTTTTAACACTAAATTCAAATCCATCTCGGAATATCTTACTTTTAAATTTTCCTCAAAAACTTTTTTATCCATAAAATTATTCTATCATAAAATACTACAATTATTTTACTTGTTGACAAATCCCAAACGATATACTACAGTAATAGCCATAAGGTACAATAATTGTACAGCGGTATTAAATGAAAAAGATTAAAACTTTTGTAATTATATTTTTTAGTGTCTATAGTTTATTTTTTGTAGCAGGAAGTTTATTAGCGCCTATAATGGCACATTTCGGACAATACGAACTGTCATCACAGCTTACGGCAACTTTTATGTACTCTTGTCATCAAAAACCAGACAGATCATTTTGGATACTGGGTTATCCGGTGGCTTTATGCTGCAGATGTTTGGGTTTTTATACGGGCGTAGCAGTTTCAGGATTTATGACCGCTTTTAACAAATTGAAAATGCCCTTAAAACTTTACATTATTTTATTTTTATTAGCGGCAATAGATATAGCTTTAAATTACCTGTTCAAAATAAGTACAGCCAATATAGTACGTTTTTCGGCAGGAATAATTATGGGCTTTTTGTTTATTAGCACTTTATTTTATATATTTGAAAAAGGAGAAAAATTATGGGATTTAAAAAATTAACAAGCAGTTTATTGTTGCTGATCTTTCTGTGTTCATCAGCATCACCGTTAACCGCAGCAACAACAAAAGACGAAACTTTATATGATTTTATGCAAAATACAAAAGACATAAAAGCATCATATACATATCCTTCAATGAAAACATCTTCAAATATTGAAGGAACAGTAAAATTGCCTGCAAACACACCTGTAATTTTGAAAAACCGCAATACAATATCTACTAAATTTATCGTAAACGGTACAAGTGTACCATTTACCGTTGCGGATGACGTAAAAGATGAAACAGGAACAGTATTAATCAAAGCAGGAACACCTGCATCCGCAAAAATAACATTTGTAGAATACAAAAAAGCAATCGGAAGATCAGGCGAAATCCAAATCAGTGATTTTCACACTACTGCCGTAGACGGAAGCTATGTTCCTCTATCCGGAACTTTGTCTTCAAACCCTGACAACCGAATGGTGCTTTCAATTGTATTAAGTGCTGTAATTTGCCCTCTGTTTTTATTAATGGAAGGGCGTGAGGCAGAAGTTTTAGCGGGAACTACAAAAACTGTTTATACAGCATCTGACGCCTACATTAATACTGATAAAATTTAAAAAAACTCCTATTCAAAAAAGACTCCGTAAAAGGAGTCTTTTTGTATACAAACCGGATAATTTTAAAAAATTCAAAATAATTCAGCCCATTGATATCTTCTTTTTGAATGCACTTCTACAACGTAAAATCCAATAACTCTTTAATTTCCAAATCCAGAGCTTTTGCGATTTTTACAAGCGTAGAATATTTCGGGTCAATAGTTCCGCATTCTATTCTGCTTATGGTTCTGGTTGTCAATCCCGTCCGTAAGGATAAATCTAACTGCGAAATTTTCTTTTTTACCCGTTCATATTTTATTTTATATCCCAATTTTAAAAAATCTGTCTCATCCATTTGTTCATTTTACATTATTGACAAATTCAAAACGATATATTAAAATTCTAATACTAGACATAAAGTATATTAAATTGTAGAATGGTATAAATTTGAATACTAAACGTAAAAAAATAGCATTAGTAATTTACAACAGCGGCGAACTTTTTCTAAAACATCCCGGAGCGACAAACGGAGGTGGAGCGGTTGTTAGTCAAAATTTATACAAAACTCTTACAAATCAACTTGACTGCCATGTTGATATTTATACTTTTATAAAACCGGCAGACAACAATGATTTAAAAAATACCACTATAATCCATGTGAATGAAATTCTTAATGAATATAATAACGAAAAATTTACTGAGTATCTAAATACGCAATCTTATAACAAAATAATTACAATAAATCAGAGCGGAATATTCCGCAACAAACTGATTCAGGTACATAGTCTGGCTTACAGGTTGAAGCAAGAAAATTTATTAATTGAAATTATTAAAACACTGTTTTTATATAAAAAAATCAAACAAATAGAACAAAGTTATGATAACCTAACGGAAAAAGACAATTTCATTGCTGTTTCATACAAAATTAAAGACGACTATTCTCAAAATTACGGGATTCCGCTATCGCAGATTCAAGTAACATACCCCGGATGTGAACAAATTTATCAACAATTACCGGAAGTTACACAGAAACAATTTCCAACTTTAGGGATTGTGGCAAACAGCGCAATAAATAAAGGCGGTCATCTGTTCTTGGCAGCTGCAGGAATAGCAAAATTATTAACCAAACAAAAATTTAAAATTCTAATAATCGCCCCAAAATTTAATTTTGATATCTTAATGCAAACTATAGTCTTTATTTTTAAATTAAAAAAAGACGTGATAGTTTTACCTAAACAAAACGATATGAGGGAATTTTACTCCAACATTGAATACCTTATTCTGCCGTCAAAAAAAGAAGCCTTCGGACTGGTTGCGCTTGAAGCAATGTCTTTTGGTAAACCAACGCTGGTTTCGGATACCGCCGGATGTGCCGAAATCATTAATTTTCAGAATGGTTTTATCTTCAGACGTGATTCCTTATTTGATTTTGTCAAAAACATAATTACTATGCTAAATTTATATTACAATGACTTTGAACGTTATAAAAATTTGGCATATCAAGCACACAAAACATCACTTAAATTTACCTGGACAAATTTTTGCAAAAAAATTCTTGAATAATAGTTAA
>CALVER010000124.1 GCA_944326625.1 Candidatus Gastranaerophilales bacterium
TATTTCATTAAAGGAGCGTTAACTCTGTAGCCTTCTTCTTCAAGTGAGAATATTTTTCTTCTGATTTCAGAATTAGCAGCGACTCCGCCCGCGATTACAACCTGTTTGTAACCGCTTTCTTCAAGCGCTTTTTTAACCTTTTTGAATAATGTTGATGAAACGCATTCCTGAAAACTTGCGCAAATGTCGTTTACGGGAAGTTCCTGCCCGTCAAAAGATTTAACAAGCCTGAGAACAGCGGTTTTCAACCCGCTGAAGCTGAAATTATATCCGTCAACTTTTGCTTCGGGAAGTTTAAACGCGTGAGGATTGCCTTCTTTTGCAAGTTTGTCCAGAACAGGTCCACCCGGATACGGAAGTCCTATGAGCCTTGCAACTTTGTCATAAGCTTCTCCGACCGCGTCGTCTATTGTTTCACCGATAATTTTTTGTTCCGAATATGATTTTACGTCGATAATCTGAGTATGCCCGCCGCTGATTAAAAGCGCGATATAAGGCGGTTTGAGGTCTGTATCAATATAATTTCCGCAAAGATGCGCATTCAGGTGATTAACTCCTATAAAAGGTTTGTCATAAACAAGTGCAAGCGTTTTTGCGGCATTTAATCCGACCAAAAGACATCCGACAAGCCCCGGCCCGACAGTTCCCGCAAATGCCGTTATGTCTTGAGGCTGCATATTTGCTTGTTTAAAAGCTTCTTCTATTACTACATTTATGGATTCAAGATGCTCGCGGGCAGCAATTTCCGGGATTACTCCGCCGTATTTTTCGTGGGTCTTAATCTGGGACGCCACAACGTTTGATATAACTTCGCGGCCGTTCTTTACAATTGCACAGGCTGTCTCGTCACAGCTGGATTCAATTGCCATGATGTAATTATCATAACCGCTTTCGGGTCCTATTGTAACGGGTGTTTCCGTAAATAATGTCTTTTTTGTCATTTTCATAGTATTATTGTAATACAAAGAGGAAAATAAATGCAATTTTTAGACAAAACCCGAATAAAAATTATTTCCGGCCGCGGCGGAAACGGTATGGTTGCCTGGCGTCGTGAAAAATACGTTGATAAAGGCGGCCCTGCAGGCGGTGACGGCGGCTCGGGCGGTGATGTCTATTTGATTGCGGATGAAAATATGTCAACTTTGATGGATTTTAAATATAAATCCGTATTCAAAGCCGAAAGCGGTGAAAACGGCAGTATTAAAAACATGCACGGAAAATGCGCTAAAGATTTAGTAATAAAAGTTCCTGTCGGAACCGTTGTCAGAGATTTAAAAACAGGTAATGCTATTGCGGATTTGACCGAACACGAACAAAAAGTTCTTGTTGCAAAAGGCGGCAGAGGCGGCAGGGGTAATGCAAGATTTGCAACCGCTCAAAAGCGTGCCCCGCAGTTTTGTGAGCCGGGTGAACCCGGAATTGAACGCGAACTTGAGCTTGAATTGAAATTAATCGCTGATGTCGGGCTTTTAGGTATGCCGAATGCAGGAAAATCAACACTTATTAGCAGAATTTCTTCCGCTAAACCAAAAATTGCGGATTATCCTTTTACTACGTTAATTCCTAATCTGGGTGTGGTTAAAAAACGCTCGGGTGACGGTTATGTGGTTGCGGATATTCCGGGGCTTATTGAAGGAGCGTCGGAAGGTGTCGGGTTGGGACATGAATTTTTGCGCCACATAGAGCGCTGTCGTTTCCTTGTTCACCTTGTCGATATTACAGCTGATGATCCTTTGAAAAATTACGAAATAATTAATTCAGAGCTTGAAAAACATTCCGAAAAGCTCGCCAATCTCTATCAAATCGTTGTTTTGAATAAAATCGATGCGGTTGATAAAACAAAACAGGATGCATTGTCAGCCGAGTTTAAAAAAGCCGCTAAAGATGTTTTCCTTATTTCTGCCGTAACAGGCGAAAATCTTGATAAATTGCTTGATTTTATGGCGGTTAAAGTTGATGAGATTGAGCATCACGTGTCAGATATTGTGGTTGAAGAAGATTTGGACGCTTACAACAACGACGACAGCGCTTTTGAAGTTTATAAAGCCGCCAAAGATACATATATCGTGGACGGCGGTAAAATAAAACGGCTCGCGGCAGTTACGGACGCCAGAAACACCGAGCAGATTATAAGACTTCAAAACATTTTGACAGGCATGGGTGTGTTTGAAGAACTTAAAAAACAGGGTGTAAAAGACGGCGACACAATTGTCATAGGTCATCTTGAACTGGAATACTGGGAAGATCAGATGTATTCGTAACCTGTGTAGAGAATTTACTTGCATTTTTTGATAAAATTTGTTATCCTAAAAATCAAGGGGTAAATTATGAAGTGTTATAAATCAAGATGGATATTAACTTCAACGGGCGAGGTGCTTGAAAATATGGCGCTGGTCGTTGATGAGGGCAAATTTGTAGAGATAATTCCGAACCGGGAAACTTCAAAATTTGAAGAAAAATACGTGAAGGATCTCGGAAATTCAGTTGTAACGCCCGGGTTTATTGACATGTTTACCCAGTACCAGTATACGGATATCGGAAAAACAAAGCCCGTCGGGGTTAAAAATAATTTGAAAAAATTTTTCCAGACTATTGCCAAAAAGTACACTTTTGCAGGCGTAAAACCAGATAATTACAGCTTAAAATGGGCTAATATTCTGAGTGATTATTTTGTTCTCGGACGTAATGAAAAAATTCAATCCTTTAAAGACGGTCTGGCAGCTTCCGTCAAGGCCGGCACTACATGTATTGCACAGGTTTCAAAAGAGGATAAGTATTTTGAAATTATTAACAGGGCGCCTATTAAAAATTACATGTTTTTTGAGGTTTTTGCGGACAGCTCCGACAAAAGCAAGAAAAAATTCAAGGCTTTACGCGATAAGGTTGAAAATTACGTTTTCCATAAAGGCGAAAATACGCATATCGGGATTATGCTTCATTCAATTCCCGGTGTGCATAAAAAATTATGGGAATTGTTTTCCAAATACTGCCGCAAGCATAACATGCTTTTGATGACACGTTTTGCGGAAGCTCAGGACGAAATGGAATGGCTGGAGCACGGATTTTCCGATATTGATTTATTGCATAAATTTATGGGGTTCAGAAAAATTACGCCGTACAAGCGTATGGAAGATCCAGTTGAATATCTTGACGGGCTGAAAGTTTTGACCAAAAAGGTTATTGTTGCTAATGCAAATTATGTTTCTGATAATCAATTGGAAGAACTCGCTGAAACAGGTGTCAAATTCGTTTATCAGCCAAGATACAGCGATGAAATCTGCAATAAAAAACTCGATTTTTCAACTGTTTTGAAATATTTCGGCAAAAATTTCGGGTTCTCAACCCAGAGTTTTGCGCCGGAAAAGGATTACAGCCTTTTGAAGCTTGCAGTTGAATGCAACAGTGAAAATCAGCTTGATGTTATTGAGCTTTTAAAATATTTGACAATTTATCCGGCAAAAATTTTAAGGCTTGACCATATTACCGGCTCAATTGAGATCGGCAAAGATGCTGATTTCAATGTGTTTAAGCTTGATGACGGCGAGGATTACAGGGCAATTGTAAATAAACATTTCCCGTATTCAACTTACTCAAAAGGCAGAAAAATCGTAAAACGCGGAGATATAAGATTTAGTCTATGACACTGATTTGCGAAAAATTTACTGTACATACTAAAGGAAATACGGATATCATTGATGTTACTAATGACGTCAAAAACCTTGTCTACAGACATTCTTTGAAGGATGCTGCAGTATTTGTTTATGTTGCCGGTAGCACTGTTTCAATTACAAATATCGAGTATGAACCGGGTTTGTTGAAAGATTTGCCGGAAGCGCTTGATAAAATTGCGCCCGTAAATAAAGAATATCATCACGATGAAATGTGGCATGACGGCAACGGATATTCGCATTTGAGGGCATCAATTGTCGGAAATTCAACAATGGTTCCGCTTCTTGACGGTGCGTTGCAGCTCGGACAGTGGCAGCAGATTGTTTTAGTGGATTTTGATAATAAAGCCAGAACAAGGACGGTTCATGTTCAGATTTTGTACTAATTTTAAAACAGTTATGTCTGATAATAATATTCGTCGTGCAGGGTTTACATTGGCGGAAGTCTTAATTACCCTCGGCATAATCGGTGTTGTCGCTGCTATGACTATTCCGACATTAATAAAGGATTACAAGCGCGCTGTTTCTATTACAAAATTGAAAAAGACTTATTCTACCTTACAGCAGGCAATTCAAAAAACAGTTGCGGATAACCTCGGGTATTCTTACGTTAATTTTTCCGACGGTGATACTCAAAGCATGGTTGATTGGTATAATTATTATTTGAAACCGAATTTACGAATTCAAAAAGATTGCATTGAATCTGCAGGATGCTGGCATACGGAAGGTGTTACAAAACAATTAAACGGTCAGACGGCAATCTGGGACGAAGGTACAAAAGGTATCGGAGGCAATATAATTGTATTCCAGACGTTTGATAATGTTTATGTTAATATGGACGGCGCTGCAGCTTCTGATATTGAAGATAGTTTTGGTGTTAAAATGAGTGCGCCGGGGCTGGTTATGCATGTTGACGTAAACGGCGACGAAGGCCCTAATGTTATCGGACGTGATATTTTTGTGTTTGTGTTTAATAATCGTAACCTTTTACCGGCCGGTAACGACAAAACAAGTGCTGAAGTGGAAGCTGACTGTTCGGAAGGCGGTTCCGGATATTTTTGCTTCTCGTATATTTTGCGTAATAATTGGAAAATAAATGACGATATGATATTGTAGAAAAAAA
>CALVER010000125.1 GCA_944326625.1 Candidatus Gastranaerophilales bacterium
ATTGAAAATTTAATAGCATTATGCATATATAATGTGAACTGCGACTTCCTTGAGAAGGATGTGAGGTGAAAGCCCTCAAAGGTAAAGAAAGACGAACGTAGCGCTCGCAAGAGAAAATGCAAACCCGAAACGGGGCGGAAAATGTCCGCACCAAGTAGGGTGAGCTAGAAAGGTAAAAATATGACACTAGGTGTAATAGGAAAGAAAGTCGGAATGACTCAAATCTTCGACGAAAACGGTTTGGCAATCCCCGTAACCGTTATCAAAGTTGACGAAACCGTTGTAACTCAGGTTAAAACTGAAGAAACAGACGGTTACAACGCAATTCAAGTCGGAACAATCGCAGCTAAAGAAAAACACTTAACAAAAGCTGAAATGGGTCATTTCAAGAAAAACAATTTGAACAACTACAGACACTTGCAGGAATTCAGAGTAGACAATCCGCAAGATTATAAAGTAGGCGACAAAATTGAATTATCAGTTCTTGATAACGTTGAAAAAGTCGACGTAACAGGAAAATCAATAGGAAAAGGTTTCCAGGGTACCGTCAAAAGATGGAACTTTGGCAGAGGACCGATGGGTCATGGTTCTAAAAACCACAGAGAACCGGGTTCAATTGGTGCAGGTACAACACCGTCCAGAGTTATCAAAGGCAAAAGAATGGCAGGTAACATGGGCAACGAAAGAGTTACAATTACTAAATTAAAATTAGTAAGAGTAGACTCAGCAAACAATTTAATATTAATCAAAGGTTCCGTACCGGGCTGCGAAGGCAGATTGGTAACAATTGTCCCGACCAGAACCAAGTGGAACTAAATTTTTACCCTCGCCCCTTGAGGGAGAGGGATGAACACTTGACGAGCTTGCGAGTCTTAGTGTTCAGGGTGAGGGGTTATCCCCAATAACAAAACAGACAAGTTTATAAAATCCCGGGTTGCCATATAAAACGGAGTATCCGAAAGGGGTAACAGGCACAACAAAAGAAAAGGAAAAACAAAAATGTCAAAAGAAATATTAAGCACAAACGGAGAAAAATTAGGCGAAATTACTTTGAATAAAGAAGTATTCGGAGTAGAACCCAATTTACACGTAATGCACTTAGCATTAAGAAGACAATTAAACAACGCACGTCAGGGTTCAGCTTGTACAAAAACAAGATCTGAAGTTTCAGGCGGCGGTAAAAAACCGTGGAAACAAAAAGGTACAGGCCGTGCAAGAGCAGGATCTTTAAGATCACCGTTATTTGCAGGCGGCGGCGTTATCTTTGGACCAAAACCGAGAGATTACGGTTTTTCAATGCCTCAAAAAGCAAGAAAACTTGCTTTGAGATCAGCATTGTCTGCAAAAGAATCTCAACTGGTTGTTGTTAAAGATTTTTCAACAATCGCCGAACCTAAAACAAAATTAATGGTAAGCGCATTAAAATCTTTAAAAGTCAGCGGTAAAACATTAATCATCGCGGATGTAAAAGCTGATGAAAACAAAAATCTTGAATTATCAGCAAGAAATATCCCGAGCGTAAAAATTATTTTACCGTCAAACTTAAACGTAAAAGACTTATTGGAAGCTGATTTCGTTGTAATGACAGAATCTGCTGTAAATGAAATAACTGAAAGGTTACAATAATGAGTAAAGAAAGAACAAACACAGAAAAGTTATACGACGTAATCAAAAAACCTTTGATTACTGAAAAATCAGTAGGTGCAACAACTATGGGTCAGTATACTTTTGAAGTAAACAAAGACGCAACAAAAGTTGAAATTGCACAAGCAGTAGAATTAGCTTTTCCTGGACGAAAAGTTAAAAAAGTAAGAACAGTTTATATGCCGTCACATTCAAAAAGAATGGGTTACAAATTCGGCAGAACAGACAGTTCTAAAAAAGCCATCGTAACAATCGAAGGCGATCCGATTGAAGAACTCGTCGGAGCATAGCGGATTTTGGGTAAGGCGCCGTGTGAGCGGTAGCGAACACAGCCCGAAGTAGCGAGGACAAAAGCGAATGGCAGTGAAACGAAATGAGCGGCTTGTCCGAGTGAAGCAATAATCCAAGACATTTTATAAATTTACCAAACGGGGCGAAAGGCATAAGTCCCAACAAAAGTACAAAGCCAATTAAAGGAGAAAATAAAAATGGCAATCAGAAAAATCAATCCGACATCTCCGGGACAAAGAGGTATGACAAAGAGTGACTACCAGGAAGTCACTTCAACAACTCCTGAAAAATCATTGCTGAAATCTTTGAAAAAAACAGCAGGAAGAAATAATACCGGTAGAATTACATGTCGTCACAAAGGCGGCGGTGTAAAAAGAGCATACCGTGTAATAGATTTCAAACGTGAAAAGTTCGGCGTACCGGCAACAGTTAAAACTATTGAATACGACCCGAACAGAAACGTAAGAATTTCATTAGTATTTTATGCAGACGGTGAAAAAAGATATATTTTGACACCCGAAGGCTTAAACGTCGGCGACGTAATTGTTTCAGGACCTGAAGCACCTGTCCAGACCGGCAACGCACTTCCTCTGGAATTAATTCCGTTAGGTACAATTGTTCATAACATCGAATTAACTCCGGGCAGAGGCGGCGTCATGGTCAGATCAGCAGGTAACGCAGCTCAGGTTATGGCAAAAGAAGGCAACTATGTTACAATCAAACTTCCTTCATCAGAAATGAGAATGGTTAGAAAAGAATGTCTTGCAACAATAGGAACCCTTGGAAACGCCGAATTTAAAAACTTATCAATCGGTAAAGCCGGCAGAAAACGCTATTTAGGCGTAAGACCGACAGTCCGCGGTGTTACAATGAACCCTTGTGATCACCCTCACGGCGGCGGCGAAGGCAAAACAGGCCCAGGCGGACACCCGAAAACACCTTGGGGCAAACCGGCGCTCGGTCATAAGACCAGAAAAGTTGGTAAAGCTTCTGATAAATTAATAGTTAGAAGAAGAAAGAAATAGCGGATTTTGCGTAGGGCGCCGTGTGAGCGGTAGCAAACCCAGCGAGGACAAAAGCGAATAACAGTGAAACGAAATGAGCGGCTTGTCCGAGTGAAGCAATAATCCAAGATAAAAAATACTCAAACAAATTAAAGGAGAAATTAATGGCACGTTCATTAAAAAAAGGTCCATACGTAGAGCAGGCTCTACAGACAAAAATCGAAAAAATGAATGCAAACTCTGAACATAAAGTTATAAAAACTTGGTCAAGAGCATCAATGATTATACCTGATATGTTGGGTCATACAATTGCGGTTCATAACGGTAAAACTCACGTACCCGTTTACGTAACCGAACAAATGATCGGACATAAATTGGGTGAATTTGCACCGACAAGAATGTTTAGAGGACACGCAGGTTCTGATAAAACCGCAAAAAGAAAATAAAGGAAAATAAAAATGGAAGCAAAATCAAGACAAACAGATATCAAAATGACAGCAAGAAAACTTCGCAGAGTAATCAACGAAGTTCGTGGCAAAGCTGTTAAAGATGCTCAAGATATGTTACGTTTTATGCCTTACTTTGCAGCAAGAGTGGTGGAAAAGAACTTGAAAGCCGCAGTTGCAAACGCACAGGAAAAATACGGCGTAGGTGCGGAAAACTTGAAGATTTCCGAAATCTATGCAGATGAAAGCGTTTCATATAAAAGAGGTAAACCAAGAGCACAAGGTCGTATCTATAAAAGACTAAAACGTACATCACACCTTACATTAAAAGTTAGTGATAATAATTAAGTAAAAGGAATAAAAAATGGGACAAAAAACACATCCAACCGGATTTAGAGTAGGAATTATCCAGCCATGGGCAAGCACCTGGTTTGCTAAAGTTAAAGAATACGGCGAATTTGTAGCAGAAGATGCTAAAATCAGAAAATTTATAAAGAAAAAATTGTATGCAGCCGGCATTTCTAAAATATTAATTGCTAGAAAAGCCCAGAATACAACAATTACCGTTGTAACAGCAAAACCCGGTATTGTAGTAGGCCGCGGCGGACAGGGTATTGAAGAATTAAAACAAGATGTAACCAAATATCTTGGAAAACCCGTAGTAATTAATGTAGTAGAAGTTGCAAGAATCGACGCAGATGCTCAATTGGTTGCTGAAGCAATTGCACAACAACTTGAAAAACGTGTAGCTTTCAGACGTGCAATGAAACAGGCAATGCAAAGAACAATGAGAGCAGGCGTCCAAGGTATAAAAGTTATGGTATCAGGTCGTTTGGGCGGTGCTGAAATCGCACGTTCAGAATGGGCAAAAGAAGGAAGAATTCCTCTTCAAACATTACGCGCAGACGTAGATTACGGATTTACCGAAGCAGATACCATAATGGGTAAAATCGGTGTTAAGGTATGGATTTTCAAAGGCAACTTGATGCCCGGCGAAAAAGCAGACCAGAACATTAAAGCAAAAAGCGGCAAAGGCGACGAAAAAGGTATGAGACGCCCGAGACGTAAAGCAATAGAAACTGAATAAAGGAGCAAATAATAATGTTACAGCCTAAAAAAACAAAATACCGCAAAATGATGAAAGGCAGAATGAAAGGTACCGAAACAAGAGGCACAAAACTTGAATTCGGCGGCTATGCACTTCAAGCCTTGGAACCGGGCTGGATAACCAGCAGACAAATCGAGGCAGCACGTCGTGCTATGACTCGTGAAATCAAACGTGGCGGTAACGTTTGGATAAAAATATTCCCGGATAAACCGATTACTGCAAAACCTGCTGAAACTCGTATGGGTTCAGGTAAAGGTAACTTGGAATACTGGGT
>CALVER010000126.1 GCA_944326625.1 Candidatus Gastranaerophilales bacterium
CAATCACCTATTATTTTGCAGGTTTCAGCAGGTGCAAGAAAATATGCTAACCAGACTTACTTAATCAAATTGGTTGAAGCAGCACTCGCTACAACTACAGTACCTATCGCTTTACACCTTGATCACGGTGCTGATTTTGAAATTTGTAAAGCATGTATCGACGGCGGTTTCTCATCAGTTATGATTGACGGTTCAAGATTCCCGCTTGAAGAAAATATCAAATTGACTAAACAGGTTGTAGATTACGCTCATCCGCGCGGAGTTTCAGTTGAAGCTGAACTCGGTAAACTCGCAGGCGTTGAAGATGATGTTAAAGTTCATGCTAAAGATTCAACATACACTGACCCTGAAGAAGCAGCAAGATTTGTTAAAGAAACAGGCTGCGATTCATTAGCAGTTGCTATCGGAACTTCTCACGGCGCTTACAAATTCAAAGGCGAAGCTAAACTTGACTTTGAAAGATTGGCTGAAATTAAAAAAGCTGTAAACGCTGTTGTAGGTTATGATTATCCGTTAGTTTTACACGGTTCTTCATCAGTTCCTAAAGAATTCGTTGAAAAATGCAACAAATTCGGCGGCAACTTGCCTGACGCTCAAGGTGTTCCTGAAGAAATGTTGGCTTACGCATCTAAACACGGTGTTGCTAAAATTAACATTGATACAGACTTGAGACTTGCAATGACATCAACTATCAGAGAATTCTTTATTGAACATCCTGAAAAATTCGACCCGAGAGAATATATGGGACCGGGAAGAACTGCTGTTAAAGAAATGGTTATGCACAAAATGCGCGACGTTTTGGGTACAGCAGGCCACGCTCAAGACTAGGCCAAAGTTTTACAGGCAAAAAAAGACCGCTTTTTCAAGCGGTCTTTTTTATTTTGTTTTTTACTAGGCTGTTTGTGAAAGCTTGTGTTCCATAATATCCATTTTGGTTTGCATTCTGATCTTACGAATTTCAGCTTGTGCGTTTGATCTGATGTCACGGATTTCTTGTCTGAACTGTGCTTTCTGAGCTCTGATTTCTGCGTTTCTTGCTCTTTGTTCAGCACGCTGAGCTTCTCTGATTGCTCTTTGTTCTGCCTGTTGAGCTTTTCTTTCAGCCTGTGCAGCTTCAAATTGAATTTGTCTTTCTTGTCTTGCTGCTGCACGCTGTGCTTTTTGTTCCGCACGTTTTGCATCTTTGATTGCTTTTTGTTCTGCCCATTCAGCTTTTCTTGCTTCCTGCTCTGCCTGATATTCTTGCAATCTTTGTTCTCTTGCGATTGCGCGGTCTTCAGCTTTAATATTTCTGATTTGAGCACGATATATTCTGTTTTCAGCTTTGTTTTGACGAATTTGTGCCTGAAGTGAGCTTATTGTTGCTGCGCTGTCATCAATATTATCTTCAACGACTTTCTGTTTCGGTTGTTCCTTGACAACTTCTTTTGGTTCTTCTTTTGCAACAGGTTCTTCTTTCGGTTGTTCCTCAACAACTTTTTCTGGTTCTTTCTCAACCACAACCGGTGCAACAGTTTCTTCAGTATTTACTTTGTCGGTTTTGGCTTCTTCAACTTTTTCTGCCGTTTTTTCTTCGGTTTTTTCAGTTTTGGTTTCGCCGGCAGGGATAACCGGTTGAGTTTCGGTTTTTACTGCTTCTTTTTCTTCGGTAACAACCGGCGGTTGATTTTTTACATTTTCAAATTTTTCATCAATTTTGTTTTCTTCGTCTTTCTTACCGTCTTTGCTTAATAATGCTATTCCGCCGCCTAAAAGCAGTGCTGCAGCTGTACCTGCAAGTGCATATTTACCTTTTGCGCCTTTGAAGAATTTGCCTAATTTGCCAAACTTGCCGCTATTTTCAGCAATTTTAGCCGCTGCCATTTCATCTGCCTTAACAACTCCGGAAATTTCACCTTTATGTTTTGCAAGATTTTTGAAACGTTTAACTTTTTCTTGTTCATTAGCTAATTTCTTTTCTAAATCTGCGATTCTTTCTTTTTGGTAACCGTTAATTTTTTCTTGAGCCATGTAGTCAGCTTTAACGACTCCGGAAACGCCTCCGCGTAATTTTTTCAAACGATCAACTTTGAGTTGTTCTTTTGCCAATTTCTTTTCTAACTCTGCGATTTTTTCGCCTTGATATGCATTGATTTTTTCTTGAGCCATCTCGTCTGCTTTAACAACACCTGATACGCCTTTGTAAAGACCTAATCTTGATTTAATTTCGGCTTTTTTAGCTTCAAAATTTATCTGCTGGCCGTTGTATTTTACCGGTAAGTTAGAACCCGTTGAAGGTTGATATTTTACCAGTCCGCGTTCACCGCCTTCCGTAAGAAGTTTTTGCGATGTTACGTCATTTTTTCCATTAAGCATTCTTTGTAAGTCTGCCTCAAAAGCTGCCTTGATTTCAGCCTTTCTGTTCAAAGGTACAGGAAGGTTGCTGTTAAAATTGTTTGCATCAAAACTAATTCCATTTGTTCCCATAATGTCCTCCAATTGTTTATTTTTTAAATTTATCCCCTGTGTATTTATTAAAAATTTTTGGACTGAATAATTGACTTTTTTATCAAAAATTCATGTAGACAATACCCTTGTATATGCCATGTAGTAAGGCTTTTAAACGAGTTTACATTTCGTAACAAACATATAAAAAGGGACGAATTTCTTCGTCCCTCACTTTTTCATACTTCATTTTTTATAAAATCATCACTTCTTTAAAAAGTCCGGAATTTCAATATTTGTAAAGCTAGGTGAAACTTCCGGAATAGAAGTTCTTCTCGGTTGATTGAAAGAACCTGTGCTTGCAAAGAAGTCAGCAGCATTAAGCTGTCTTGTTTCAGGTTTTTCTTCAACAGATTGGTTTTTCAGTTCAAATCCTGTTGCAATAACAGTAACTTGAATTTCGCCCTGAATATTTTCATTAACGGCAGTACCGATAATAACTGTAGCATCATCAAGAACTGCGTCGTGAATAATATTAGCGGCATCTGTAATTTCGTGAAGTGTCATATCCGGACCGCCGGTGATATTAACAATAACGCCGGATGCGCCGTTAATTGAAGTTTCAAGCAATTGAGAGTTAATGGCGATTTCAGCAGCTTTAATAGCTCTGCCTTCACCCTGACCGCGGCCGATACCCATAAGAGCTGACCCGGATGCCTGCATAACATTTTTAACATCGGCAAAGTCAACGTTAATAAGTCCCGGAACGGTAATGATATCAGATATACCCTGAACACCTCTCAACAGAACTTCATCAACAATAATGAAGGATTCAGTTAATGAAACTTGTCTGTCAACTACCTGTAATAATTTATCGTTAGGAATTACGATAACCGCATCAACAGCTTCTCTGAGTTTTTCCAAACCTTGAACAGCCTGATTTTGTCTTTTCTTACCTTCCCAGGAGAAAGGTTTTGTAACAACCGCTATTGTCAAAATTCCCAATTCTTTAGCAATTTTAGCAACGACAGGAGCTGCACCGGTACCGGTACCGCCGCCCATGCCTGCGGTAATAAATACCATATCAGCGCCTTCAAGAGCGTTTGTAATTTCCTGTTGAGCTTCTTCAGCAGCTTTTTCACCGATTGACGGATCGCCGCCTGCGCCCAATCCGTTTGTAGAGGCCTTACCTAATTGAATTTTATTTTTAGTCTGACCGTATTCCAAAACTTGTAAATCTGTATTCATAAGCCAGAATTCAACACCTGACAATCCGGCTTTAATCATTCGGTTAACAGCATTTCCGCCGCCTCCGCCTACACCGACTACTTTGATATTTGTAGGGTTGATTGGAGACCTGTTTACGGGAGTGCTTGTTGTGTCATCTTTTCTTGCAAAGATATCTGATACGAAATTTTCCACTATTTTTACCTCTTATATGTTGATATTACTTATTTTCGAGTTATTTTTTACCCACATCGACTAAGCGGGTTCGACAATAATATAATAACATACTATTTTAAATAGAAAAAAAGTACAATAATTTCCATGCCAATTATGAACAAAAATTAATAATTTATTTTAAAATTTAATTTATATTGGCCGGAGAAATTCCCCAATGAAGTTTATTTCTCAATATAGAATAAAATTCAACGCCGTCCAAAAGTGCCAATTCTGCTGTGTATTGGGATTTTTTAATTTCAATTTCTTTAGCAAATTCATAAAATTCCTGACCGTCTGTAGACACTACATAATTTGTCAAGTCTTTATCGGAACAAATTGTAATAATTTCGTTATCAGGGATAACAATAGGACGTGCAGTCAGGGTATGCGGACAAATCGGAACGATTACAAAAGCGTTCAACTCAGGTGAAATAACCGGCCCGCCTGCTGAAAGCCCGTAAGCGGTAGAGCCTGTAGGCGTTGTTACAATAATTCCGTCCGCCAAATAGTCACAAACGAGTCTGCCGTTGATTTTCAGGGAAAATCTTGAAGTTCTGCCGGTTGTTGTACCTTTTACAACAAAATCATTCAAGGCAATTTTATCACCGCTCTGCAGCATAATTCGATTTTCTGTTCGGTATTGTCCTTTTAAAATTTTTTCAACCGAATTTTTAATATCTTCCTTTGATGACTGGGAAAGATAGCCCAATCTTCCGAGATTTATTCCGAAAATCGGAGTGGATGTTTTTGCGTAAAATCTTGCAGCTTTCAAAATCGTACCGTCACCGCCGATTACAAAAACAAAATCATATCCGCTTTTTAAATTATCAATATCAAGAGCTTCAGCAGAACAATTATTGGCAGCCAAAATATTTTTCAGCTCAC
>CALVER010000127.1 GCA_944326625.1 Candidatus Gastranaerophilales bacterium
TTGGATTACGGTACCGAAAAAAATCTTATATTATCCTGGCTGGAATTGTTTTTACTTGTTAAAATCGGAGAATATTTATCTCTATTCTCATGCCTTAATTCCTAATTGGCAAGATATTTATTAACAGTTTTAAAATTTTTTTTGCAAGCATTTAATTCTCCTTAATTAGTTATACTATAAATTTCTCGCACTTTTTCCAAATCTTTTTGAGTATCTACAGATAATGAATTACCGTCAATTCTGCGTGCGTATATCGGTTTATTATTTTCTATAAATCTTAAAAATGTCAAATCCTCAATTGTTTCATATTCAGTAGGCTGTTTATTTAAGAAAAAATCCAGACTTTCTTTGGAATAACATTCTATCCCTATAGATTTTTTGTATTTAAAATCAATTCTTTTATAAGGGCATGGGATAGGTGTTCTTGAGATATATACACATCTATTATCATTTTCGTTCACTATTACTTTTATATTTGAAGGATCAATTACCTCTGACGGCTCTTCCAAATACCTGCAGCCGAATGTAAAAGCAGGATATTTCATTATTGCTTCTTGAACTATACTTGTTATATTCATACAGTCTATCAATGGTTCATCTCCGTTAACGCTAACATAAATATCAGCTTTGTATTGTCGTGCCACCTCGCCAAGCCTTGAAGTACAATTTGGATGTTTTTTGTCTGTCATCATATAATTCATATTATACTTTTCACAAATTGATGCAATTCTTAAATCATCGGTCGCGACTATAACGTTGTCAAACAATGGTACCTGAATTGCATTTTCCCAGACTCTGTATATCATGGGTTTTCCGCAAATATCCGCAAGCGGCTTGCCGGGCAATCTTGAGGACTCATAACGGGCCGGAATTACGGCCAGGATAGAGTAGTCGCCCCCCCCCCAGCCTAGAAACTCGGCAAATTCAAAGTCTTCCGGGGTATTTATATCTACAGATTCAATTTTTGATAAAAAATACGGAAGACATGATTCCGGATTTAACCTTTTTTTGGTTTTCAGCACGGCGCATGTTTTATTAACGTAAAGCCCTGTTGTTTCATATATCAATGGCTCCAAATCTTTACTATTTGGAATTTTCCCGTTAACATAATAAGCCGGTTTATTATTTTTCCACAAATAAAAACTTTCTTTTGCTACTCCGGCAACAGAGTCCACATTTTTATCCAATAATAATTTTATGGCGTTATCAATACTTTCCGGCTTCAAAAAGGGAGCGGTAGGAATTACCTGCAAAACCACATCCGACTCAGGCCTGTTTGATGCCTGCCAATATGCCAAATCATCTCCGGTCGCTAAATTTGTGGCAAGTTCATGAGGACGCTTTAAAATTGTCGCACCATAGCTTTTACCTAATTCTAAAATTTCATCGCTGTCACTATCAATTACAACTTCATCCACCATTTTGGCATTTAAAGCATTATTAACCGCATAATAAAATAGCGGCTTGCCGTTCAATAATTTTAAATTTTTTGACGGAACCCTTTCACTGGTTCCCTTTGCATGTACAAAAGCTACAATTTTTCCCATTGTTTATCCTCTTTATAATTTTTCTTATACAAAATTCCATGACAAATCTTATATATAGTCTCATTTGATTGTTTCATATTCAGTATAATTTCCTTCTTAAAATTCATTAATCTTCCGATTAAAACTTTATTTGTGGTTTCATGTCCGATAATTGCCACTGCAGCTGAATTATACAAATATGGATTTAATTCATCCGAAATATTTTTCAATCGTTCATACAAATCCGAATAAGATTCACCTTTTTCAGGCCTAAAATTCCACTTATTCCTATTGCGTTCGGCAATCAAGTCCTTATCAATTTCATCCAGTCTGCAACCGGAAAATATACCGAAAGAAATTTCATCAAGTTCAGGAACTGTAATAGTTTTATTTGACTTTAAATTTAATATTTTTGAATAATCCTGTGCTCTTTTTGAAGGACTTATCAAAACTTTCTCAAAACAAACATTCATATATTCCGAATGAATATTTTTTATCAATTCAGTGTCTACGGGCAGCAAATCCGAATTACCTTCACGACCTTGCAGCCTTTTTTCCAAGTTCCATACAGTTTTTCCATGACGAAAAAATATTATCATACTACCTCTGAAATGTCAGTATATTATGCCCGTGGAGATATGTATTTCCATAAGTACTCTTTAGTAAAAATTCAGCTTCTATTTCGCTCATGCCAAATTTTTCCTGATATGCAATAGGCGGCAAATATGGTTCATAAAATTCTTTCAAATTTTCACGTTTTGATAATTCAACCATCATTTTATATTCATCCGGCTCCAGTGAACATTCTATATGATGAACAAATGAATGCCTGTTCTGACAAAAATGACGTTCTACCAATTTTGCACCTAAATCTATTGCTGCAAGACTCGGAACAAAGCCTTCTTCATGACCTGAATATCCTATTTTTATTCTGTCACTTTCAAATTCTTTACGTAATCTTGAAATATTACCTAAACGCAAATGTGACACATTACACGGATATTCAGCCACACAATGCAAAATATATAAGTTATAACCGTCAAACAATTTAACTATTTGTTCTATTTCTTCCAATGTTCTGCCGGCTATAGAGATTACAATTGTTTTATTTTTATCAATATTTGAATGTACTGCATTTAAGAATTCTTTATTATTACCGTTGCAGGATGCAATTTTATACATAGGTAAATCAAATTCCAGCATTTCGTACATTGACGGTATATCTTGAATAGTAGTAAACCATTTTATATCCAATTCTTTACATTTTTTGTCAAATCTCATAAAATCTTCTTTTGAAAATTCAAACAAAGTTCTGTAGTCTCTATAAGTCTTACCATAAGGGCTTATATACTCAGAATCCAATTTTTCTTTTGTATAAAAGGTTTCAACATTTTTCTTCTGCATCTTTATATAATCGGCACCTGCATATTTTGCAGATTCTGCCATTTTAAGAAGCAAGTTCAAATTTCCCATATGATTTGTTGTAAATTCAGCCACAAAAACAGGTTTCATATTACCACCTCCCTACTTTATCGTACAAGTCTTGAATATCTTCGGTGTTTAATAATTCCCGACGTACTCTGTTTTCCTTGTCCAATCTTAATTCCGCAAGCTCTAAAACTTTTTGAACAATATCTTTCGGAATTACTATTACAGCATCCGGATCTGCATAAATATAATCTCCCGGATTAATCTCTACCGTGCCGCCCAACCCCGGCATTGTAACAGGCACTTCAAATTCCGTAATCTGCCATTTGGAATATGCATCAACAGGTTGAACTCCATCACAAAAGATTGGGAATTTATCAGCTTTAATCAATTTAATATCTCTTGTCGGTGCATCCAAAACAACACCCTCTGCACCAAATTTTCTTGCGAGTTTTCCTGATATATCTCCAAATTCAGCCACATCTCTAAATCCGCCTGATGATATTACCTGAACACATCCTTTATAAAATGCTTTAAACATTTTTATTCTGACCGTATCATCTATATGACTTTCATCTAATACTTTACAACCTTTACAGGTGAACGCCGGACCAAATAATACATCTTCAAAATCCCATCCCGGTTTAATTTCTTTTTTTAATACAAATGGCTTATCATACTTTACATCAAATGTCATTGCATCATACACCACGCCTGCATACAGTTTTGAATAACGACTTCTTAAATTTTCTAATGACAGATTCATACAACCTCCTTATCAAATATTTCAACTTCATTTTTATTTATTTCGGGATGCGCATTAAGATATTCTTCCGTATAAACATCTTTAAATACCCCTTTCAAACCCACAGGGTTTATCGATACAACTTCCACATCAGGGTATACTTTATTTTTAAATTGTTTGAACATTTTAAACCAATCAATTTTACAAGAGTAATCGTCTTTCAAATCCGCATCATACGAATGTCCGCGGGAACAGTCATTTCCAACCAGATAGATTCTTTTCGGATTAGTGTATAGCAAAAATTGCAAAGCCGTAAAAACGCTCCCGCCAAAATCGCCAAATGGTTCCGTTTCAAGATCAACAGCCCATTTGTTTTGAAAAATATCCTCAAAAAGAAATGCGTAAGCTCCGGATTCTGAAATTACACGCGGCAAAATCCTCTGCGTAAATTCATAGTCCATATTCAACACCTGAATTCGCCTTTGCGGTAAAATTCCATAAAACTTTTTACAATTATTCCCTTTATAAGAGATAATTTGTTCTCGCAGCTTGGTATCCTGTATAAAATCATCTATACAAAACAGATAATCCAAATAATCAATGTTCCTTATAACACCATTCACCCCGCAATGGATTGCATCAGGAATTTTTTCATAAAAATTTAATGTAGGACCGGATGCCAATAATACAATTTCTTTTCCGATATTACAATTTTTAAACTGCGAAAAATATTTATGAACAAACGGTACCTGACATAAAACCTGCTGATTATAAAAAATATCATCAACTCTGTTTACGATTTTTTTCAGGCATACATTTTTATCTATAAATTTGAATTTAATACCACAAATATTGAAAACACAATGAAAATTTTCATAAGTCTTCGAAAATAAGAAACTGAACAATTTATTTTTCACACTTAACCTCCATACAACAATTTTCTTTCCTTCCAGACACAAGTAATTGTTTTTGTCTTAACGTAAAGTTAAAATTATCCCTGTAATAAAAATTACAAATGTCAATTTTAAATATCGGGATTAAG
>CALVER010000128.1 GCA_944326625.1 Candidatus Gastranaerophilales bacterium
TTCTTCCTTCTTGGTGCTGCATTATCAGAAGCCTGCGCATTGTACGCATTCGTTATCGCAGCTAAATTGGTAGGCTTGATGTAATAAAGAGGCAAATATGGAATTTAACGCAACATTTTTAGTATCAGCAATAAGTTTTCTCGTGTTTGTATTCATTATGAACAAGATTTTCTATGCGCCTTTGACTGACATTATTGAAAAGCGTGAAAAACTTGTTGATGATACTTTAAATGAGGCGAAAAATTCTCGCGACAAAGCCTCCGGCATCTTGACCGAACGCGAAAACAAATTAACCAAAGCACGCGATGACAGCAAAAAAATAATTTCATCAAGCGTTGAAAAGGCAAACGCAGATTCAAAAGAAATGATTTTGAAAGCAAAAGACGATTCAACAAATGAAATTAACTCTAAAAAAGCGGATTTAGCAGCTCAAAATTCCGATGTTCAATCAAGACTCAGCGACACGGTAAACGAGCTTGCAAATGTAATTACAACAAAAATATTAGGATAAAACATGGCTGAATTTTGGAACCTGATAGTACAATCAAATACCTTTAACTTTGCAATTCTGGTAATAATTATTGCGGTTGTATTTGCAAAAATAGACTTGCCCGGCATTATTGAAAAAATTAAAAATGACGTTGCAAGAGCTATTGAAAACGCAAAACAGGAAAAAGAAAATGCCGAAAAAGACTTAAAAACCGCCCAAAAAACAGCTGCAAATACCGATAATGAAGTTGCGGAACAGTTAAAGACCGCAGAAAATAACGCTCATAACTTATCTCAAGGCATTATGAAAAACACCGAACTTCAGATCGAAAACATCAAATCCAATATTTTAAAAGTTATTAATGCGGAAGAAAAATCTTTATCCGCGAAATTAACACAAGACACCGTGAATAATTCAATTGAGCTTGCAAAACAAAATATTATAAACAAACTCAATGAAAATCCGGACTTGCACAACAAATTTATTGACGACAGTATCAACGAAATAGACAGGGTACAATTATGAAAATATCTCAAACAGCAAAAATATATGCGGACGCACTGACTAAAATGAGTCAGGATGGTTCTGTAACTTACGATGATATTTTGAAAGACCTTGAAACAGTCAGCACAATTTTAAAAAGCTCTGCTGACTTGAAAAATGTTCTTATTACCCCTGCAGTTCCGACCGAACAAAAGCAGGAAATCATAACGGATGTGTTTACAAACCAAATAAGCCCTAATATGGTCAATTTCTTAAAAATTCTTGCCGAGAAAAAACGTTTTGGCGAATTTGAAGAAATCACGGAAGCTTATAAAGAAGAATTGGACGAAATTAACGGTATCAAACGCATTGCAGTTATATCTGCCGTTGATTTGCCGGAAGATTACAAACAAAAAATTATTAACAAATTGCAGGAAAAATTACACAAAACAATTTATGCGACCTGGCAAAAAGACGAAACCGTCATCGGCGGTCTTGTAATCCGCATCGACGATAACGTAATTGACACAAGCATAAAAAACAAACTCGAAAATTTAAGTAAAAATATTATAAAGGGGAACTTATGACACTAATACAACCTGATGAAATCAGTTCTATTATTAAGAACCGGATTGAGAATTACGAAATACAAACAGAAGTTGCAAATACCGGCAGTGTATTGGAAGTCGGCGACGGTATTGCCCGTGTTTACGGTTTGAGAAACGTAATGGCAAGCGAACTTGTTATGTTTGAAGACGGCAGAGGCACTCTCGGAATTGCGATGAACCTTGACGAAGACAACGTCGGTGTCGTAATTTTGGGTGAATATGCCCAGATAAAAGAAGGTATGACTGTTAAAACAACCGGCAGAATTGCCTCAGTTCCGGTAGGAGATAACTTAATCGGAAGAATTATAGACCCGACAGGCAAACCAATCGACGGTAAAGGCGAAATTGAATATACAAAAACCCGTCCGATTGAACGTGTTGCACCGGGTATTGTTGCAAGAAGATCCGTTCACCAGCCGCTTCAAACAGGTTTGACCGCAATTGACGGCCTGACACCTATCGGCAGAGGCCAGCGTGAACTTATTATCGGCGACAGACAAACTGGTAAAACCGCTATTGCAATAGATACAATAATTAACCAGAAAGATACGGACGTAATTTGTATATACGTTGCAATCGGTCAAAAAGCGTCTACAGTTGCACAATTGGCAAAAACATTGGAAAATCACGGTGCAATGGATTATTCAATAATCGTTTCAGCAACAGCTGACGAATCAGCACCGCTTCAATATATCGCACCGTTTGCCGGTGTTGCTATTGCTGAAGAATTTATGGAGCAGGGCAAATCAGTTTTGATAGTTTACGACGACCTTTCAAAACACGCTCAAGCCTATCGTGCAATGAGTTTACTTCTTAAAAGACCGCCGGGACGTGAAGCTTATCCGGGTGATGTATTCTACCTTCACTCAAGACTTCTTGAACGTGCGGTAAAATTGAATGACGAACTCGGCGGCGGAAGTATTACGGCATTGCCGATTATTGAAACTCAAGCAGGCGACGTTTCCGCATACATTCCGACAAACGTAATTTCAATCACGGACGGTCAAATATTCTTAGAATCAGGCTTGTTTAACGCAGGTGTAAGACCGGCGATTAACGCGGGTATTTCAGTATCCCGTGTCGGCGGTGCCGCTCAAACAAAAGCTATCAAACAGGTTGCAGGTCAGTTAAGACTTGATTTGGCGCAGTTCAGAGAACTTGAAGCATTCGCACAATTTGCCTCAGACCTTGATCAGGCAACAAAAAATCAGCTTCTCAGAGGTGAAAAATTGACGGAAGTTTTGAAACAGCCTCAATACAATCCGCTGAGCGTTGCTGAACAGGTAAGCATTTTGTTTGCCGCAAACGAAGGGCTTCTTGATGACGTCAAAACCTCTGATATCGGCAGATTCAAAAAAGAATGGTTTGTTCACCTGTCATCAAACCTCAAAGAGCTCTCCGACAGATTAAACGGCGGCAGCGCACTGTCTGACGACGACAAAAAAGAACTTAAAGAGGCAATTGAAAACTTTAAAAAGACATTCTAAAAAGGTAACATAATGGCTAATTTAAAAGACATAAAAAACAGAATACAAAGTGTTGAAAGCACAAAAAAGATAACGCGTGCAATGAAAATGGTTGCGGCCGCAAAAGTTAAACGCGCTGAAAATGCCGTCAAAGCCTCAAGACCATACACGGCGGAATTAAATGCAATGTTTTCAAAACTTCTGAATTCCGTCGGTAATATCAATGACTGCAAAGTTAATTCAAAAGAAGCTGTCGACAATTACCCGTGTCTTTTGCAAACAAGACCCGTAAGGACGGCAGGTATTCTTGTAATAACTTCCAATAAAGGTCTTGCAGGCGCCTATAATGCCAATGTTATCAGAAAAACAGTGAAACTTATTGAAGATTACGCTTCTCAGGGTATCAAATGCAAATTGTTTGTCGTAGGCCAAAAAGGTATTTCCGTTCTGCACAAAAGATGTAAAAATCTTGATTGCGAAATTGCAGGTGAATATTTAAGCGTTGCAAATGACCCGACACCCGCCGGAACAAACATAATTACGGAAGATATTGCAAAATATTTTGTTGAAGAAAAAATTGACAGAATTGAAATTGTAACAACTCGATTCAAAAATATGATGAGTTATTTTACGGAAGACTGGGTTGTACTTCCCGTGCAAAAACCGGAAGAAGACCATCATATTGATCCGTTGATGGAATTTGAACCGGATAAAGAAAGCATTTTGCAAAAAGTTGTGCCGCTTTATATTACAAACATTATTTATCAGGCATTACTGGAAGCTCAGGCATCAGAACTTGCGTCCAGAATGACGGCAATGTCTGCGGCAACTTCAAATGCCGAAAAAATGCTCAGTGAATTATCTATTCAATATAATAAAACAAGACAATTCGCCATTACACAGGAAATCATTGAAGTTGTTTCCGGTGCTAATGCTCAGGGGTAATAAAATATTTAAAAAACTTGAAAAGCACCGCACAAGGCGGTGCTTTTATTTTTCAGGATTATCAACTAATCTTCTTTTAAAATTTTATTAGACGTAAAATTCATTTGATTACTCAAAAACGCCATATTTTCAGGTCTGAACATAATATTTTCAGATACAATTGCTCTTTTCATAGCGCGTTTTTGTTCGCTCTTGTTCGTCATATAAATATTAAGTTTCGGAATACCGATACCCAGCACAAGACCTGAGAAAGCATAACCCGCAAGTTGAGCAATATTCAAGAATCGCAGACTCTTTCTTGCAGCTTTATCAGTTTTCGGCAAGAGTTTCAAAAGGTCTTTAAACGGTAGTGCTTTACCGTCCTTAACGGTCGAAATTCCGGCTTTTTTCAAGGCACCGTATAGAACTTCATCTCTGGTTTTACCTACGAGATTTTTATCCAGAGCTTTCAAGGTACCTTTAGCGACAAAGTTGCCAAATACAAGCCAGCTCAAATATCCGAGAGTATCTTTAACGGTTGCTTCACGGAGTTCATCTTTATCACGGGCAACCAAAAATCTTGACATAATGGTTAACCCGTAAACCAGCTTAAACTGGTTAAGAGTCGGTGTTATACCTTTATACTGAATATTCGGCAGAAAAGCTTTCGGATTAAATTTAGTAATTAATCCGTAAACCATTGTACCGAATGCGGCAGCCACACCGGTTTTTA
>CALVER010000129.1 GCA_944326625.1 Candidatus Gastranaerophilales bacterium
ATAACGCTTGGAATAATCGGAGTAGTCGCAGCAATGACAATACCGACGATTTCACATAATATTCAGCATGCAGTATTAAAAAATCAATTTAAGAAGTTTTATAGTACTTTTTATCAAGCCTTATTGGCCGCGAACACAAGGCATGGGTCTCCGCTGAAATGTCATTATTGGTTTTCAGGAGAGTTTCCTTGCACGGCAGTATGCGTAGAAGCTAATGAATATGGAACATGTCAAAGATGGCAATGTGATAATGGTGAAGCTTTGCCGAGTGATTATAACGGTCCAATGACAGAATGTTCAACATTTACGGAAGAAATGTTTTTGAATACATTAAAAACAACAAAAATATGCAAAGATAATGCATATGAACAAGGATGTTTGCCTGAAGATTTCAGGGGTGTGGATAAAGTCAAATCAGAAATGGATCCTGATGGGAATTATGATCCGAATGCCAGTTTTTCAGATGCTCCAATAAAAAACAATTATCCTGTGTTTGTACTTGCGGATGGAACTTATATTATAGGTTATGCGAGATATCCTATCCCTATGCCTGCTTTTGTTGTTGATATAAACGGTCATAAAGGCCCAAACAGGTGGGGGTATGATATATTTTCATTCCGTATTAGAGGTAATAAGAACGGTAAATTTGAATTAGGAGGTATAGCTCCTGTAATTGAAGACGGCGGAAAAGATTTTCAAGAAATGTATGATGAATGCTTTAAATAGCTGAAAGGAATGTTATAAATTTATCGCCGTATTTTTTTTGTTTGATAAGTTTATAACCGCAAAATTCAACATCGTCAACATGTTCCAGAATTATTACATCAGAGGCAATATTTTTTATTGCCTCTAAACTTTTTTCGTAAATCCCTGAAAAGTACGGCGGGTCAATATAGATTACGTCGAATTTGCGGTTAAATTTGGAGCAGATTTTTAAGCTGTCACCAACGAATAATTCAGGTGCAATATCAAATTTTTTAAAATTATTTTTTATTATTGCAGCGGCTTTCGGATTCTTTTCGATTGCGACTGCGGATTTGAACCCTCTGGAAATTGCCTCCAGTCCCATAATACCGGAACCCGCATACATATCAAGAAAACTTTTACCATCAAAATCAATCATTGACTGCAAAGTGTTAAATACACTCATCCGTACTTTAGACAGTGTCGGACGGGTAATATTTTCATCCGGTACGGCTATTTTTTGTCCCTTATATTTCCCTGCAGTTATAATCATATTAACTATTTTACAACGAATAAAATTTAGTGTATAATTAATATTACGGAGAGGAAATGACGGAAAATAAAAAAACAGATGTAATAGTCGTTGGTGCAGGTCCGGCCGGTATTTCGTGCGCAATTACAATTGCACGAGGCGGCAGAAAAGTTGTTTTGATTGAGCGCGGAAGTTTTGCGGGGAGCAAAAATGTTTTTGGCGGCGCGATTTATACACAGCCGACAAAAGAAATTTTCCCGGATTTTGAAACGTCAGCACCGCTTGAAAGGCGTAATGTTGAACACAAGTTCGCAATTTTAGGTGAAGACGACAGCACTGTTGTTTCATATAAAAATAAAACAGAAACTGCCGGAAGTTATACGGTAATTCGCGCGAAATTTGACCGTTGGATGGCTGAAGAAGCCAAAAAAGCAGGGGTTTATTTTGTTGAAAAAACAGTTGTTCGTGAACTTCTAACAGAAAACGGCAAGGTCACGGGCGTCAGGACGGAGCTTGAAGATTATTATGCGGATATTGTTGTTCTTGCGGACGGAGTTAATTCACTTCTTGCAAAACAAATCGGTTTGCGCGATGATATTCAGCCCAAAGATGTTGCCCTGAGTGTTAAAGAAGTTATTAAGCTTGATAAAAATATAATTAACGACAGATTTAATATATCGGATGACGAGGGATGTATTTATGAGATTTTTGGCGGGCCGATGCTCGGAATGTTAGGTCTGGGCTTTATGTATACAAACCAAACTTCCGTTACAATCGGGCTTGGTATTACTCTCAGTGAGCTTGTCGAGCGCGGAATACGTCCGTATGATATGCTGGAAGAATTAAAAAAACATCCGACGATATCCCCTTTGATAAAAGGAGGAGAACTGGAGGAATATTCAGCGCATTTGATTCCGGAAGGCGGTTATAATAAGGTTCCTAAACTTTCGGCAGACGGCGTTATGGTAGTAGGTGACGCTGCAATGCTTGTTAATAATCTTCACTGGGAAGGTACAAACCTTGCTATGATCAGCGGCAAGCTTGCTGCTGAAACTGCACTTGAAGCTTTAAATAAAAATGATTTTTCCGCCAAAGCTCTGAAGCGTTATGAAGAAAAACTCAAAAATTCTTTTGTTATGAAGGATTTGAAAACGTATAAAGATTTGATGGATATTGCTCATAGAAAGAGTGACGCGTTTTTGGATTACTATTTGAGAACGGTTAACGGATTTTTCAAAATGTTTACATCTGTTGACAGTGTTCCGAAACGTCAAAAGTATTATAATTTTGCGGGTACTTTCTTTAAAGAACGGAAGTTTTTGAATATAATAAGTGATATCTGGCATGGAATAAGGCTTTTGTGGAGCATCTTGAAATGGTATTAGAAGATAAATTGTTTACAGTTAAATATACACCTGATACGGTTTCTCATTTGACACCGGATAATGAAATGTGTAAAATTTGTACAAACAGGGTTTGTACAACAATTTGTCCCGCAAATGTTTATGAGTGGGATGAAACGCACCAAAAACTTATCGTAAATTTTGAAAACTGTCTTGAATGCGGCGCCTGCAGGATTTGCTGCGCAAAACAGTGTTTAAAATGGGAATACCCGAAAGGCACAAAAGGAGTTACATTTAAATTAGGATAAAAAGGAGACGGAAAGATGAAAGAAGAGTACAGCAACCACCACAGACGCTGGTATGACAAAGATCCGGTGTTGTCACAGGCAGTAAGAACACTTGAACACAGTGACGATCAAACTCAAATCAGGATTGCTTTGAATTTGATTAAAATTATTATTGAGCACAACATTGAAGACGAAAAATTTGAAGCTGTTGAAGATATTATTAATGCGGTAGGTTCAGGACTTGACGATGACAGAAAAGGCCGCTGGTACGATATTGATACAACATTAAGAACTGCAATGAATATGTTACAGAACTGTCCTGAGGCAACACAACACGTTATTGCAAAAGAAATGGCAAAAATGGTTGTTGATAAGATTAAAACAGAAGATTCAGACGACGAAGAAAGTGAAGAATAATAAAAAGGGGATCAATGATCCCCTTAATTGCTGCATTTAAAAAAAGATAAGAGAAAGATCCCGGAGTCCGGGATGACAAGAATAGTTACCAATCAAGTCAAGCATGTTATCGTGCCTTTGGCACTCAGGGAAGACTAAAATACTACCCCCACCCCTTGAGGAGCAAAGCGAACTTAGAAATTCGGGGGCGGGGCAAAGTAGATTGTTGGGCAGGTATGCCCAACTTACAGACTAGTCAGCAAGACAAATTGCCTGGTGAAATTTACTGCCACGATCATAGAAAGTCGCGTATGTCCTAGTAGGTTCAAAGCTGCGGTAAGATGCGTTAAAGCCGCTATATATCTCGTTGGACCAAACGTAAACAAATCCTGAAGATGTGTCAAATCCCATCTCGTCAAGTTTGTCTTTGTTCCATTTTAAGTCTGATGTAATTCCTGAATTTGATATGGATGATCCGTAAACTTCTTCAGCAAGCGCTGTTAGCTGTGCTTGTGTTGGCATTTTATTGATGCCACCACATGCTTCAACTGCGCCCTCCCAATAATCATCGCTGCGGTAATCGTCTGAAGGTTGATGGTGTGTAGGGATAGGTGTGAACGGAGCAGTGAAGCAGGTTCCGTCACTAAGTTCTATTGCACAGTTTCTCCCACCTAGGCTTAGTACGTTTATAGAACGCAAATCTTTTTGTTGGGTATTAGGCTTTTTAAACCCGTCAGTATCATAAAGTAGCGCCAAACAAGAAGTGCCTGTAAATTGATTGGTAAAAGGATTTTCTTTGCACTCGGGATTGTAAGCGATAATCCCCGAAGTTCCATTAGCGAAGTGAACCCCGATAAGCTCGGTATCCCAATCATCTTGTCCAAAGTTTTTAGCATTTTTAACTTTAGTCATGTCGACTTCTTCGTCGCCCCATGTAACTTTATCTTCAAAACAAGACATAATGTCATCATTTTGACAAACTTTAGTAATCTTGAAGTGTTTACCTAATTCCGCAACAAAATCAGCGGTATTTTTGTATCCTGCAAGAGTTTGTTGAGTATTCATGGTTTTGAGAGCTTCTTCAAGTTTACGTTCAAAGACAGATGCGGAAGTACTCCAGGCTTTGTTCTGGTAGTTAGCGACGAGAGTCGGAATAGTCATAGCAGCGACTATGCCGATAATACCAAGGGTAATCAAAACCTCCGCCAAAGTAAATGCGGGTATTGGAAAATTATTTTCGAGACCATAGTGGTGCCGGAGGTGAGAGCGGGAGCGAGCAGAGGCTGAAGGGCTTTGCGCAGGCAAAGACCGTAATGCCGTTTCATGCGAGCGACCAAGACAGCGTCGTCGAGAAAATAATTTTCTAATACCCGACGACCTAAAATCAGCATA
>CALVER010000130.1 GCA_944326625.1 Candidatus Gastranaerophilales bacterium
ACCTCAGGATGACATAAAAAATAATTACCCGCGGAGGTTAAGCTACTGCCCCCCCCCCCCTGGATGAAATGTAGTCACAGTGCGTATTTGCGCCCATTGTTTTTACCTCCTATAAATTTGTTTACAAAATTATATTATATTCTTTTTCCGCTTTTGTCAAATTTATACAAATCTTCTTCGAGTATGCTTAATTCAAGAGTTTTATCAAAATTGTAATCAGCAGGAAGCTTTGCACTGCATTTTTTGTCTCCGATATTGAAATAAACAATTTTTTCGCTTCCTAAAAGTTCCGTAATTTCAATGTCTACGGTCTTTTTAATTTTTCCTCCGCAAATCATTTTTTCGGGTCTGATTCCGTATAAAATATTTTCGTCAAGCCCTAAATCTTTTCCTTCAATAAAATTCATCTGCGGAGAGCCGATAAACCCTGCAACAAAAGTGTTTGAGGGATTGTTGTAAATCTCTTCCGGCGTATCAAATTGTTGGATTACTCCTTTATCAAGAACTACAATCCTGTCGCCCATAGTGAGCGCCTCTGTTTGGTCATGGGTTACGTAAATAAAGGTTGTTTGTAATTTTTCGTGCAGTTTTTTAATTTCAGAGCGCATCTGAACACGTAATTTAGCGTCTAAATTTGAGAGCGGCTCATCCATTAAAAATACTTTCGGATTTCTGACGATTGCACGCCCTAAAGCTACACGCTGCCTTTGTCCGCCGGATAATTGTTTTGGTTTTCTGTCCAAATATTCCGTCAAATCAAGGATTTCAGCGGCTTCTTTGACTTTTTGCTCAATAATTTTTTTATCAACCTTGCGCATTTTTAAGCCGAATGCGATGTTTTCTCTGACTGTCATGTGCGGATATAGTGCGTAACTCTGGAATACAAAGGCAATGTCTCTGTCTTTGGGCGGAATATCATTTACTTTTTTATCACCTATAAGAATTTCGCCGGATGTTATTTCCTCCAGCCCCGCAATCATACTGAGAATTGTTGATTTACCGCAGCCTGATGCCCCTACAAGAACTACAAATTCCTTGTCTTTTATTTCTAAATCTATGTTGTTGATTACGGTATTTTTGTCATAGATTTTGGTAACATTTTTTAAAACAACATTACTCATTTCTTAATATAAAATCCTTTTCAATCGGAATTATAATATTAAAAGTTGTGCCTTTCATTACTTCGGATTCAGCCCACACAATACCCTGCAAACGTCTTGCAAGTATGTTTGCGGTGCCTAAGCTGATAGAACGGACGATATTTTTCTTATTTGTTCTGTCAAGCTGGTTGTATGGCTCGAAAAGTCCGTCCATTTCGGTTTCCTGTAGGCCTATACCGGTATCTGTTATTGTTATTTGCATTAATGAATTTTCTTTGTAGTTTTCAAAAACTTTCATGCCTTTGATAATTTCAGGATCAGGATAGAAAATTCTGAATGAAATTGAGCCTGTGTCTGTAAGTTTGATTGATGTTTCAAAAAGATTTTGTAAAATTGTTTTCAAAGTCTTTTCATCAGAGAATATTGCACGTTTTGCAACTTCTTCATAGTCAAAGTTTACGGTCAATCCTTTGTTCGTTACTGCCAAATCATTTGCTCTAATTATATTTTGTACGGCATTTATAATATCAAAAGTCTGATAATCATACTCGTACAAAGTTGATTCGGCATATGAAAATTCAATAAGTTTATCCATAAAATTCAACAAATCATTAGAATTTTTATTAATAATTCTGACATATTTGTCTTGTTTTTCGGTAATTTCGCCGCCCAAACCGTCAAGAAGCGCCTGAGAAAAGCCTACGATTGATGTGATTGGAGATTTAATTTCGTTTGAGAGTTTGACCAGCATGGCATTTTTTTCTTTATTGAACTGGCTTGTCTGCTCTGCATTACTCAAAACATTTGTCATAGCTGTTATATCACGGATTGTAACAATATAACGTCCGTGACATACTTTTGCATTTAATTCTATAAAAAATTCTTTTGCTGTCGGGGTAAAAGCTCCGGCTATAATAGGGGTTCTGGTTGCAATTGATTTCTCAATTTTTTCTCTGCCTTTATCTACTAAATCATCAAAGTGATAGCTTTTTATCAACCTTCTTCCGCCTTCAAAAATAGTTGTTGCTTTATCGTTTACCCAAGATATTCTTCCGTCAGTTTCCACTATTAAAACCGCATCCGGAAGGTTTTTTACAACTCTTTTAAAATTTAATCCATACAAAAAATCTCTAAATACATTACCTACGTTCATAATTTGCAATAGTTCCTTTATTATTATATAATTCATAATAGCATAAAAAAATATTACGAATATTTAATAATATAATTTATTAATTTTTGTAATTTTTTTTGAATAAAACTAGCAAAAAAATCTAATAATGTGTTTTAGAATGATATGCGAGATTAAGAGTTGTAAGGATCAGAAAAGGCAGGTACTTATGAGAGAAGTAAACAACAATACATCAAACCCAAGCAGCGTAAATTTTCAGAATATTCCGCCCAAAATGGAGCCGAAGCCTGAGGCCCCTGTTGTTGAAACTTCAGAGGTAACTGATTTAGGAAAAATGCCGGCAGAAGTTATCGGCCGTTCTCAAGTTCCTAAAAATGCTGCAGAAAAGGATTTAGGTGTTTTATTTAAAAATCCTGAAGTGGTGAAAAAATCACTGGAATTTTTCGAGCTTTGTGAAGCGTACGGAAAAACACCTGCTGAAGCTGCAGAGCTTATGGGCGCATTTGTTGAAGAATTTTACGTTTAGAAAATTAATTTTCGTTATCCGACAGGTAGTTAACCAGTGCTTTAAGGCCTAATTTGTAGCTGTCAGCTTTAAATCCGGCTATTTGACCGATGCAGACAGGTGCAATAACTGATTCATGGCGGAAATTTTCCCGTCTGTATATATTTGACATGTGGATTTCGACGACAGGCATGTCTGCAGTTATTATTGCATCACGTATGGCAATACTTGTATGCGTGTAGGCGCCTGCATTTATAATAATTCCGTCAAAATGTTCTCTTGCCTGCTGAATTCTTTCAACAATAGCACCTTCCATGTTACTCTGAAAGGTTTCAATATCAATTCCGAGACCGAATGAATAAGCGTGGAGTTCTTTTTCCAGCTCTTTAAGTGTAATTTTACCGTACTGCTCCGGCTCTCTGTAGCCAAGCATATTGAGGTTTACACCATTAATTATTAAAATTCGCATGCTTTTTCTCATGCATATATTATAATACAAAATCAAGTAAATGTAAAGATTTATTAATTTTTATTCTACACATGTAACAAATTTGGCATGCTTGAATTATCATGCATGTACAACTATCCCCAAATCTCCTCCCAAGATTATTGTTCAAAGTCACAAAGATGTGACTTTTTTTTTGTGGTGCTACCACGTAGTCATGTTTGACAACTTTGGTGAAAATTCTATCAATGTGTCGGGTACGCACTTTGTCATATCAGCGCCGTAGGTTGGGCATATATGCCCAACCTACGGACTACAGACATTTTAAATGTTTTTTTATTTTTATAAAAATATGTTAATTGGTAACACACATTACGTATTCAGCGTCGCTATTGTCGTAAGGTGGACTATATCTATCATAATAAAAAGTTACCTGTCTTATATGTCCTCCGTTTATATTGTTTACATAAAAAGACTCAAAACCAACATTATTGTACCACCTAGTACAATTTGGAAATTTTAATGATGAACATAGGCTTTTATCTATTGTCCCATTTTTGTATAAAATATCCGCCAGAGCCTGCATATCAGAACCAGATGGCATTTTGGTAAGACCACCACATTTTTCTAAGGCACTTACTCTATGACATCCACCTCCTCTATCGCATCCTCCGCACATCTCCCATGCACTAAATCTATTACCGTATTTACCGGAGTTTATTATGTTTTCACACGTACTCCTATCCATAGTTTCAAGCTCTTGTGCTTCGCTAAGACATTTACCGTTGACTTTTACAATACAATTACTGTCTAAAGATAAAACATTAATTCCGCGAAGATCTTTACCTGAAGTGTTTGGATTTTTAAACCCGTCAGTATCATAAAGCATAGCAATACAAGAAATACCTGTAATTTCGTTAGAATATGGATTTTGTCTACAATCAGGATTATATGCAACAAGTCCTGTAGTCCCGTTTGCAAATTGTAATCCGATTAATTCAGTCCCCCAGTTCTCTTGACCGAAATTTGTGGCAGAAACAATATCAGTCATATCGACTTCTTTTGGACCTTCTTCACCTACGCCCCACATAACTTTATCTTCAAAGCAAGATAAAAGATCATTATTATTGCAGATTTTCGTAGTTTTAAAATGTTTTGACAACTCATTAACAAAATCCAGAGTATTTGAATACCCTGCAAGAGATTGTTGGGTATTCATGGTTTTGAGAGCTTCAGTAAGCTTACGTTCAAATACTTGAGCGGAAGTATTCCATGCTCGCTCTTGATAATTTGCAATTAATGTCGGAATAGTCATAGCCGCGACAACACCTATGATTGCAAGGGTAATCAAAACTTCAGCGAGGGTGAAGGCAGCTTTCTTTTTAAAGTCGTTAAGACGATAAGACGTTAGGACGTTAAGTTCTTTACTGTGAGCTTCGCTCACTAATTT
>CALVER010000131.1 GCA_944326625.1 Candidatus Gastranaerophilales bacterium
GGGTTTTGGCGGTATTGGTTTAGTAAAGTTACTAAGATACTATGGCACTAAGGCACTAAGAAGTAACAGTCGGGTTAGTAAACCCGACCTACATAGTTGTGGTCGAAAGGTGTCTGTCATCCTGAAACAAGTTCAGGATGACAAATATGTGAGCGAAGCTCACGGTAAAGAACTTAACGTCCTAACGTCTTATCGTCTTAACGACTTTAAAAAGAAAGCCGGTGCTACGCACGTAGACATGTCCGCCAATATTCGTCGTGCCGCGTTTACCCTCGCGGAGGTTTTAATAACTCTCGGCATAATCGGCGTTGTGGCTGCCATGACAATTCCGACATTGATTTCAAAATATCAGGATAAAGTTTTAGAAAATCATTTTAAGAAAAGTTATGCTATGTTAAATCAGGCGTTATTGAGTGCGCAGAGTCAATTTGGTTATTTACCAAGATGTTATTATGAATATGGATCTCCAACTTCAGCTATAAGCCAGGATTGCGGTGAATTAACTGACAAGTTTTTGGCCTCATTAAAAATAGTAAAAGTCTGCGACGGTAATAGTTATGAACAAGGTTGTATACCTGAATATAGAGGTGTAGATGATATTTTAAAAGAAGAGCATGAGGATGATGAGGATTACGATGAAGAATACTGGCAGGATTATGCTAATAGAAATTGCCGCGGATTTAATACGTCAACTATTCGTAACATAAATAAAAGTTATGTATTATCAGACGGCACAATAATATTTTTTTATCATAATTTCGGTTGTAAAATTATCGGGCTTGATATAAACGGTAAAAAAGGACCTAATAAATGGGGATATGATTTGTTTTCGTTATATATTAACTCTGACGGAAATCGTTTCCGTTATGAAGGTGATATTTGTATTGATGCGGAAGAAGGCGGCAGATCATTTAAACATATGTATGCTGATGTATTTCATTAAAAAAAACGGGGTGGAATTTTCCGACCCCGTCAAAAATTTAACCTATAACTGGAGCAACAAAAGTTCTTGTTGCCAGGTCTTTATCTAACAATAATAACGCGTGTTTGTCGCTATCGATAAGTTCTAATTTTGCAAGAACTCCGCCGACATTATTTTCTTCTTCAACCTGTTCTTTTAAATACCAGTCTAAAAATGACAGTGCTGCACGGTCTTTTTCTTCTTCTGCAACATCCATTAATTTGTTGATGCAGGAAGTTACAAATTGTTCGTGTTCAAGAACATGTTTAAACACATCAAGAGGTGATGCCCAGTCGGTTTGAGGTTTTTCAATTGCCATAAGTTCAACTTTGCCGCCTCTTTCGTTTAAATAATTGTACATACCCATTGCGTGAGCATGTTCTTCCTGAACCTGTACCGTCATCCAGTTGGTAAAACCTGTCAGGTTTATTCTTTCAAAATATGCTTGCATTGATAAATACAGATATTCTGAAAATAATTCTTTGTTAATTTGTTCATTAAAAGCTTTTTCCATTTTTTCAGATATCATATTATCTCCTTTTAATTTTAGTTTAGCACATAAAAAATAAAAATGGAATAGGTATAATTTATTAGTAGTAATATTTTGTAAAAACTGTCAGGCGCGACACCCACTCTGTTTATATTATAACGCATTTTCCGGCTTTGTTAACGGTTATCCTATTTTGTAATTATATCGGGTAATGAAAAATTTATTGATTTTATTTATACATTAAGTGTTATGAATTGTGTAAATAAATTTTTAAAAGCTTCAGGGCATACAACAAAGCTTAAAAAAGACATCTGGACTGAAAATCATACATATTATGCCATAAATACCACCAAAAAATGGGTGGCAAATATTACACCTTATGAGCTTTTGAAACGTTCTTTAAAGCAGGCTGTGGAATCAATTGTGACACTTTCGGAAGGTGATATATTTTATGATACTTTTCCGAATCTTATAGAAACTCCGAATTACGGAGACAGGTGGGGACGTCTTGCAAATTATATTGAAATAAATAACCGCGCCATATCGGAAATGCATGAAAACAGGGACTGCTGCGGGATTTTAAGTATGATAAAAATTCTTCCTGCAATTCCGCCTTCCGCCAGAAGCTGGGCAAATTGCGTGATTATTTCCCAGATTTTTCCGAATATTTTCGGTGACGGTTATAATAAAGGGCCGTTTGAAGAAAATTCCATATACGGGCTAAAGCTGAATGCCGGCTATAGCGAGAACGTAATTTCTTACGGGATTGCAGATAAGATTACACCTGAGGAGCAATTGAGAGCATTTAATGATTTAGCGCATTTCAGAGGGATTAAATCAGGGTTCAGAATGGTAATTTCTGCTGATCAAATGAAGGTTGCATATCCGGATAAACAAGATGTGACTTTTGACTGGAAGAATTCCGAGCACGTTGAAATTTACATAAACGAATGCGTAAAGCTGATGAATTTGGGGTTTGAAGCGATGTTTATTGATTCCGCAAAACATATCGGGGGCTATGATATGGGGAATTACACGGGCGTGGGTGCGTTGCCTGAATATCCGCAGATGCAGTATATTTTGAACGAAATTCGCAGCCGCTCGGGTAAAACCGATATAAGTTTTGTCGGCGAAAAAAGTTCCGATGATTTTGAACGATATAGAATGATGGGGCTTACGGCAGGTACTGATTATATTACGGGGGATGATTTTTTTGCGGTCAGAGAGTTGTCTGAAAAGTGTAAATATATGAGGGATTATGCCCCTGGAGTTGAAGTCGAAAATGACAACAACGAAGGCGGTTTGTCTTATGAGCAGAGGCTCAACAGAATTAATTCGGCGCTTTTCGGGTTTTATCTCGCAAGTGATAAATTGCCGAGTTTTATGCAGACAGGGGATATTTTCCCCTTGCGGTATGACACAAACACTCATCACATAATGATGACAAACCCTTCATATTCCGAAAACGGCACACCCGAAAGCCATTGGGAAAATTTGTTTGCCAAAGATGACGGAAAATTTTATAACCACAAAGCAGGTGAGCTTTTTGCACACGCATTAGGCTTATAAAGAAAGGAGAATTATGACATTTAACGCTTTAAAAGAAAAGGGAATTCCCATAGAAAAACAGTTAAAATCCTGGCATGATATTGTAAAAAGACCGTATAAAAGAATGGATGTTGACTGTTACACACGAACAAGACAAATTTTGATGAACGGGATTGAAACTGAAGCCTGGGGCTTCAAACACTGTTTTGCCAGAAAATGCGAAGATAATGATTTGAAAATTTTGCTTGCAAAAATCCGACGCCTTGAAGATATGCAACAAACAACTGTCAATTGGCTTTCACCAGTGAATCAAACCGTGCTTGATACAACTTTAGGTTATGAACAGGTTGCGGTGGATTTGACCGCATGGCTTGCACAGAATGAACCTGATGAATATGTTAAAGAAACGTATGATTTCGGTTTGCTGGAGGATTTTGACCATTTGTACAGATATTCCCAGTGGGCTTATATGTATGAGGGAAACAATCCGGATGATATTTTACAGGGAATGACGGATGTCGTAATAGGCAGACCGACCCAGAACCATCATAACGATAATGCCGTAAGGCTCAGAAAACATTATGATAAAAATACAGCCTCTCCGCAGACAAAGGTTAATATTTTAACGCTGGTATCAGGCGAGCAGCAAACTCATAACTACTATGCAGAACACGGTTTTATGTATGGAAATGACGATTTGAAAAAGACTTATGCAGAAATTTGTGACGTTGAAGAAGAACACGTTACAATGTATGAATCTTTAATCGACCCGACTGAAACCCCGCTTGAAAAATGGCTTATCCATGAATTTACCGAAGTTTGCAATTATTACAACTGCTATGTTGATGAAGTTGACAAACGTCTTAAACTCATCTGGGAAGAAATGCTTGCAATGGAAATCGGTCATTTGCAAGTTGCGGCGGATATTTTCAAAAAACATGAAAACCGTGATCCCGAAGAGGTTATCGGAACTGATATTATTTTGCCGTGCCATTTTGAAAGCCAGAAAGCCTATGTTAAAAATATTTTGGAAAACGAAGTCGATAAACGTCTTGATGAAAATATGGGCTACACAACAATTGACAAGCTTCCGGATAATTGGGCAAGCTATGACGCACAAGATGCCGTAAACGGCAAGGGCGCTCCGACAGAGAAAACAATTCAGCTTATAAAATCAACCCTCAGCAGAGATATTGTCTGCGCGGATAAAAAACTTGTGAAAAAACAGCCCGAACTTCTCGAAAAAGGTTTGGAACGTAAAGCTCAGGCGCCTGATACGGTTTCCGTTGCGGAATATGAACGAATGACTGAAGTCGAAATTTATGACTTTGAGGAGGAATAAATTATGAACAAAGTAACGGAAATTATACTCGGTACAGCAGCTGTTGCAGCCGGTGCGGTTATGATTTTTATGTTAATCAAAAAAGGCAAACGAAATCGTTTGTCTAAACTCCAAACCGGTAAATATGCAGTGGATATGTTCAAAAAGATTACACATGATATGAATAAGGCAATTCGTTCCACAGAAAGGCGTCTTGCCAAGCACGACAAACTCCAAAAACTCTATGAACAAATGGAGTGGAAAGTTTGTAATAACTAAAAGGCTCTGAAAAGAGCCTTTTTTA
>CALVER010000132.1 GCA_944326625.1 Candidatus Gastranaerophilales bacterium
AATAAATATAAATATAATAAATATTTATGTTAGTATTATGATGAAGAAAAGGTTTTCTGTTCTATACTTTTTTACCATAAAGTATAGAAAGAATAAAAGAGGAAAGGTGCCATTGAAGTGACGGTAAGTTCTCCTATAAAGGATGTTCAGACAATAAATATTATTAAGGATTTATATAAGAAGAAAAATATGATACGGGATTTGTTGTTATTTGAAATGGCAATCAATACAGGTGCGAACTTGAATGATTTGTTAAATCTCAATGTCAAAGATGTTATCAATAAGCATTACCTTGTAATAAACGGTAAAAAAAGTTTTCCGATAAATGATGAAATGAGTGAGCTTATAGCAAAAGTTGCTGCGAACAGACCTCATTGTGAGCCTTTGTTTAAAACATCAAAGAATAATCGTTTAGACAGAACTTCCGTGTTTTACAGTTTCAGGGAAATTTGTTCGGAATTGGGTTTGGGAAGTGATATTACTGTCGCATCATGGCGAAAAACTTTTGCTTATCATCATTATGAAAAGTATAAGGATTTGTCATATTTGCAATGGCTGTTTAATCAAACTACGGTTGATTTAACCATGAAGTTTATCGGGATTAATGAAAATATGAATTTAAGATACCGTCAGGGAGTGTGTCTGTAATGATAAATCATAAAGATATTGAAATATTTATTTTGACATACAACAGAAAAGAGTTTTTAAAAAAGGCTGTTGAAAGTGTGCTTAATCAGACAGTCAAAGGCCTAAAGCTTACTATTGTTGATAACGGAAGCACTGACGGGACTTCAGATTATATTAGGGATTTGTGTGCAAATAATGAAAATATAAGCTGTTTTAGGCATGACACAAATATACCGGTTTTGGAAAATATGAAATATACAATTAATCTTGCAAAAGCAGATTATATGTTAATGTTTCATGATGATGATATGCTGCACCCTCAGTATATAGAATCAATTCTCAAGATTTTGTCTGAAGATGAAAATATAGATTTTATTTGGACAAGGACAAATATTTTCAAGTCTGAAGATGAGATAAATATTCAAAAATTTAATAAACTTGACTGTCAGATTTTCGACAGAATACATTTTGATGCAAAAATGCTTATTAATAAAGCATCATCCTCGGTAACATTTCCGGGTGTACTATTCAAAACGGAAAATGTAAAAAGAGCAGTTTTAAATGATGATATCAATCATACGGGAGCAATAGCCGATAATATTATTCTGGCCGAATCAATTACCGGCGGCAAATCCGTTTTTGTTAAAAATAAACTTTATTTTTATAGAAATCACCCAAATCAGGAATCCGAAACTTTAAAATTGACTCCTGACGAACTTATTACCTGCTTGAAGTTTTTTAAAACAAGGGCTAACGAAAGCACATATTCTAAAGTGATTTTCAATGTTTTTTCATATTACAGGCTTTTGCGTTTGTATAAGCATTATGGCTTATATAACGGAGGAAGTACAAAAGAGCTGGTAAAAACCGCATATAATAGAGGTGCGATTAACATGTACGTATATATTTTGTTTGAACCATACGGGATTTTTTTGAGACCTTTTAATGCACTTATGAAAAAAATATTGCAAAACGTCAAACATGTGAATGAGACTTTTATGTTAAAAGGAGAGGCTTAGATGAAAGTATTGATATTAGCCGGCGGACTCGGAACCCGTCTGTCCGAAGAAACAAGATTAATCCCTAAACCAATGGTTGAAATAGGCGGCAAACCTATTTTATGGCATATAATGAAAATTTATTCTTATTACGGATTTAATGATTTTATTATATTAACCGGCTACAAGTCTCATGTGATAAAAGAATATTTTGTAAATTATTATCAGCAATATTCTGACATAACGGTTGATATGTCAAATAATTCCGTACAAATTCACAAAATTGATACGGAACCCTGGAAGGTTACCATGTTGTATACAGGTCAGGATACAATGACAGGTTCAAGAATTAAAAAAGCTCAAAAATATGTCGGCGATGAACCGTTTTTGTTGACTTACGGCGACGGGGTTTCGGATGCTGATATAAATAAGTTAATTGAATGTCATAAAAGAAGCGGAAGATATTTGACATTAACCGCCGTAAAACCGGGCGGTAAGTTCGGTGCGCTGGATATAGATTCAGACGGGAACATAAAAAGTTTCACGGAAAAACCTCAAGGTGACGGAAATTGGATTAACGGCGGATTTATGGTATGCGAACCCGAAGTTTTTGATTATATAAAACCTGACGCAAATGATGTTGTATTTGAACGTGAACCGCTGGAAAATCTTGCAAAAGACGGTCAGTTGAATTCATATAAACATAACGGATTCTGGTATCCGATGGACACTTTGCAGGGAAAAAATCATTTAACGGACTTGTGGCTTAAAGGAAAAGCTCCTTGGGCATTGTGGCTGAAAGAGGCGGTGAATGTTTAATAATATTTATGAAGGTAAACGTGTATTTTTAACGGGACATACAGGTTTTAAAGGAAGCTGGCTTGCATTATGGCTGACATCTCTGGGTGCAAAAGTCTGCGGGTATTCTCTTGTGCCGAATACAGCGCCTTCAATGTTTGAAGAATTAAATATCGGTGATAAAATTTATAAGTCTATAATTGGTAATATCCTTGACTTTGACAAGTTACAAAAGGAAATAAATGATTTTCAGCCCGAAATAATTTTTCATCTGGCCGCACAGCCTTTGGTACGGCTTTCTTATTCCGAGCCGATTTTGACATATCAAACAAATGTAATAGGCACGTTGAATGTTCTGGAAGCCGCAAGAAGATGCTCATCTGTTAAGGCTTTTGTTAATATTACAACGGATAAGTGTTATGAAAATAAGGAAATAAACCGCGGATACAAAGAAGATGAGCCTATGGGCGGATATGATATGTATTCAAGTTCAAAAGGCTGCGTTGAAATTATGTCATCATCATTCAGGCGTTCTTTTTTGGAAAACGGTTATGCAATGGCAACAGCACGTGCCGGTAATGTAATCGGCGGGGGTGATTGGGCAATGGACAGATTAATTCCGGATTGCATACGATATATAAATTCAGGACAAAAAATCGAAATAAGAAATCCTTTAGCAGTGCGTCCGTGGCAGCATGTTCTGGAACCTTTATCAGGTTATTTGCTTTTAGGACAAAAATTATTGGAAGAAGGTAAAAAATATGCCGAAGGTTTCAATTTTGGACCGGATGAGGAAAGTGTTTTAAGAGTTGCTGATGTTGCGGCTAAAGTTTGCAAGTTCTACGGCAGAGGCGAAGTCGTTGTGCATAAAAAAGATAACCTGCATGAGGCAAATTTGTTAATGCTGAATATAGAAAAGGCGGAAAAGGTTTTAGGCTGGACGCCGACTTATAAGGCTGATAAAGCAATCGAAACAACGGTTGAATGGTATAAAAATTTTTATGCAAAAGATACTAATATTTATGATTATACAATGTCGCAAATTAAAAATTATGAGGAGAGTATAAAGTGGAACAGGAATTACGCAATAAAGTAAAACAAGCTGCAAAAGAGTATTACAAAGAGGTTTACGGTAACAAACTGGAGTTTGATTATATACCTGCATCGGGCAAGCTTCTGGGCGAAGAAGAATTGCTGAATATGATAGATGCGTCACTGGATATGTGGCTGACTGCAGGCAGATTCAATAAAGAATTTGAAGCTAAATTCGCTAAATATCTCGGTGTAAAATATGCACTGTCAACAAATTCCGGTTCAAGTGCTAATTTACTTGCCTTTTCAGCCTTAACATCGCATAAACTCGGCGCAAGAGCTTTGAAAAAAGGTGATGAGGTCATCTCTGTTGCAGCAGGGTTTCCGACTACAATAAATCCGATTTTGCAGCACGGTATGATTCCTGTATTTGTTGACTGTGAAATCGGGACTTATAATATTGATGCTGAAAAAATTGAGGCGGCAATTACTCCTAAAACAAAAGCAATATTTTTAGCTCATACTCTCGGTAACAGTTATGATTTGGATAAGATTACGGAATTAGCTGAAAAATATAACTTATGGGTAATTGAAGATAGCTGTGATGCCTTAGGCGGAGAATATAAAGGCAGAAAAATAGGTACAATCGGCCATATCGGAACATTTAGCTTTTATCCCGCACATCACTTAACTATGGGCGAAGGCGGCGCGGTTATTACAAATGATCCGCTTTTGTACAAAATTATTATGTCATTCAGAGACTGGGGCAGAGATTGCTGTTGTCCTCCCGGAAAAGACGGTGTGTGTGGCAAAAGATTTTCTCAAAAGCTGGGCAACCTTCCGTTCGGTTATGATCATAAATACACATATTCACATATCGGATTTAATTTGAAAATTACTGACTGGCAGGCAGCTTTAGGTTGTTCCCAAATAGATAAACTGGACGGATTTTTGGAACAGCGACGCAAAAATGCAGAACTTTTAACTGAAAAATTATCCGACCTGACTGAATATTTGATTTTGCCAAAAATAAATGACGGAGTTAAACCTTCATGGTTCGGGTATTTGATTTCGGTTAAAGAAAATGCTCCGTTTACAAAACAGCAGATGGTTGAATATCTTGAAA
>CALVER010000133.1 GCA_944326625.1 Candidatus Gastranaerophilales bacterium
AGCAATCTTGGAGAAATCCCGCACAGATTAATCAATGAAACAACTTATTCCCTTATTTACTTATTCCCTTATTCACTTCTTAGTGCCTTACTGCCTTAGTATCTTAGTAACTTATTTCTTAACTTATTTGCGAAAAAAACAAAAACCTGATAACATATTAAATATGGGGAAGATTTTATTTGTATCAAACAGATTGGAAAAAATCCGGCAGTATGCGGAAATATTCGGCAAAAAGCCGTATGAATTTTTCACGTCGTCAGACGAAAATTCCGCACTGGAAACGGTTGATATAAATTCCCCGGATATAATCATTTTTGACGCGGAATTCAGCGGACTTAAGCATCTTATAAAAAAGCTGAAATCAGCGACTTTCTCAACCTCATTCATTTTGCTTGCGAAAAACGAAAAAATCGAATACGATATTTCCAAATATTTCAACGCATTTTTGACGGACGAAATGACGGAAGCACTTATTTCAGCGGTAATTTCTGCGAATCTAAAGACAAAACATTCACTGGAACAGCTTTCCGGCACAAACAAAAACCTTGCGGACAGTCTTTACCGGCTTAACGTGCTTTACAGCACCAGCTCGCAATTTGCGGGATCGCTGGATAAGGAAAAACTTGTGGATTACATGATTGAGGGGCTTGATAAGTCACTAAGCTTTGATTTAACCTGCACACTTTGCACGGAAAATCAGCCTGTTCTGCTTTTGAATTCGCTCTATGAAATTTCGGACGAACTTTTAAGCGCCCTGAAACTCAGAACCGTTTTGAATTACAAATCATTATTTGAGGACAAAAAGCCGCCGTTTGAAATTGACACGGACACCCTGAAGGTCGTAAAAACAGTAAAATATCCGGCAAACAGGTTTACGTTCACACTTTTTCAATACGACAATATGTTTGCGCCAATCAGCCTCGGAGATAACTTTTTCGGCTGCATTGAAATTTTCAAGGAAACCCCGTTTACCTCGGATGACGCAACGTGTTTTCAAACAATTGCGCAGCAGGTTTCTTTGCCTTTAAAAAGCGCAACGCTTTATCAGGAAATAAAAGAAACCAATTTAAAATTGGAAAAGCTTGAACGGCTTAAATCAGAGTTCATTTCAATTGTATCGCACGAATTGCGCACTCCGTTAACCGCGATAAAGAATTCACTTGATATTTTGTCGGGCGGCAGATGCGGCGAAATAAACGAGTCAGGGCAGAAATTTTTATCAATGGCGCAGAGAAATGTCCAGCGGCTTGCCGGGATTATAAACGATCTGCTTGACCTTTCCAAAATCGAGGCGGGAAAAATGGATTACCACTTTGCAAATATGGACATCCATTCGGTCATAGATTATGTAAAATCCTCACTGTCTGTAATGGCAAAAGAAAAGGGGCTGAATTTAATTTCTGAAGAAACACCTGATTTGCCCCGGATTTATGCGGATTCACAGAGATTGGAGCAGGTTTTGACAAACCTTGTGTCAAATGCCATAAAATTCACTCCCGAAGGCAAAACAATTACAATCAGGTCACATGAGGCTGACGCCTCACAGCTTAATGCACCGGATTGTTTTAAGGATGATATTAACAAATTGTCGGGCAAATACATTGTTGTATGCGTGGAAGATGAAGGTATCGGGATTTCAGAAAAGGATTTATTAAGAGCGTTTGACAAATTCGCCCAGATAGAAAATTCCCTATCGCGCAAAGTCGGCGGCTCAGGTCTCGGGCTTCCTATTGCAAAACAGCTTCTTCAGGCGCATAACGGCGCTATCTGGTGCGACAGCGAATTGAACAAGGGCTCCAGATTTTATTTTGCAATCCCCGTAAGCACGGCAGGGGTCGAGTCCGAAAAAAATCTTATTTTAAATTAGTATTTTTCAGGACAAAATCCACAACATCCACATTTGCGTTTTGTTTTTCTATTTCCGGCGCGAGTTTGGAAAGGGTTTTCATATTGTCTAAAATCTTCTCATCCGGCACGTCCGAAAATATAAAATCCGGCACGACCATACGTTTATTACTTTTGAAAGTTCTGTCAATAAAATCGGAAAAGTCTTTAAAAAGACGGACTTTTTCGGGTTTAGCCTTATCAGAGGTAAGCAATTTAATGAATCTTATGAAATTTTCCAGAGAATTATTCGCAATATAAGGCGGTTTAAGGGTGGAATGCGCCACATCCTTAATCATAGGTCTTGCAGCGTCAAAAATAACGCTTTTTGCAGGGTTTTCAAGATCGCTTGATAAAGCCAGTTCCGTCAAAAATCTTTCTGAGGCGGATCTGTCTGTGTTGTTAATAACATCCATCGCAAAATCCAGAGCTTTATGGTCTGTTTCTGCGGCTTTCAGGAATTTAGGCAAAAGCATGGTGAGAACTGTTTTGCCGTTCGGAAGTTTTGCATTAAGATTTGTTACCCGTAGTATCACAGAACGTGAATTTGCAAACTCCAATGTATCGGAAACAAGCCCGAGATATTTGGGGTTCATCTTTTTAATCTCAGGGAAAAATTGCTTAACCTCTTTGCCTGACTTTGACGATAAAAATTCAATTGTATCAAGCAGCTCCTTAGGCGTACGCGTATCTTTTTCTCTTGTAACAGTGCCCGTTTTATTCCGGCCTTTATTGAATCTTAATTTTGGGGCGGCTGATGATATTTTGCTTAACATTTTTACCTCTTTTGCACAAGTTTTAGTAAACCATTAAAATAAATTTCTTTGTTAAAAATTCCCGCGTTGTTTTACAAAATGTAACATTCAACTTGTTATAAGGGGAATATGCTATAATAATGTTATTAGGGGAAAAGGTATGAAAAAAATCTTAATTGTGGATGATGAACAGGATATAGTAGAGAGTTTAAAATTTGTGCTGGAAGCTGCGGATTTTATCTGTTATTGTGCTTATAACGGCGAGGACGGGTTAAAGCTTGCAAAAGACATTATGCCTGATTTAATCATACTTGACGTGATGATGCCGAAAATTAACGGCTACAAAATAAGCAGACTTTTAAAATACGATAACAAATACAAAAACATACCTATTTTAATGATTACCGCGCGTTCTCAAGAGGAAGACAAGCTTATCGGCGAAGAAACAGGCGCCGACGAATATATTACAAAACCTTTTGATCTGGAAGATGTTGTTAAAACCGTCAAAAAATATTTGGGATAAAAATGGAAACAGTTACAAATAAGACATTGGAAAAACTTAAATACGACCTTGTAAGAGCCGGACTTGTGCAGTATGAAGTTATTGAACAGGCGGATGAAATTTCCAATGCCCAGAATATTAATATAGGTCAGGCGCTCATAAATTCAGGCGTCATAACCGAAGAAACTTTGTTGAAATTCCTGGAATCCCGGCTTCACATACCTTACGTAAACCTTGAGGATTATTCGCTTGACCCGAATTGCCTTAAATACGTAAGCTTTTCCGATGCAAAGAGATACCGTATTATTCCGCTTTTCAAAATTGAGGATACCCTGACGGTTGCAATGGCGGATCCGCTGGATTTATTCGCAATAGACAAAATTATTGAAAGCGCCGAATGCTCAATTGAGCCCGTAATTTCATCAGAAAGCGCTATTATCAAAAAAATTGACGAATATTACAAAACAGACAGCACGGTCGGCGAAATTTTCACTGACATAAACGCGGATTACGACTGGCGCGACGAACTTCACAGCGAGGATTTAAGCGACAACCATATCCAAAAAATTATCCGTGCAATTCTAAAACAGGCGATTATGGAAGGGGTGCATGAAGTAACTTTTCAGGGGGAAGACACGGGTTTTGGCGTGAATTTCAAAAAGAACGGCGAAATTTTTAATAAAGGAACAATTCCGTCCGTTCTCACATCTTCATTTACCGCAAGGCTTAAAACCCTTGCAGAGCTTGACCCGTCGGTATCAGAAGTTCCGCAGCTCGGCAAATTAAATTTCAAAGTAGACGATGTGCAGGTTGTTGCAAGTATTTCGACCTTCCCGACGATTATGGGCGAAAGAATTTTCCTTAAAATATACAAGCCGCCCAAGGCTTTAAATAAAATAATCACCTCCGACAAACAATTAAAACTTGTGAGAAAATCGCTCAAAGAGCCGGGTATAATCCTTGTCTGCGGGTCACCTTTGAGCGGAAAAACGCATGTTATATATTCGCTTTTGCTGGAAGCCGCAAAACAGGGCGTCAAAAACATTATGACGCTTGAAAGTATTGCCAAATACACGCTCCAAGGGGTTAACCAGTGCGAATTGAACGAAAATATCGGGTTTAATATGGATAAAGCCTCCAGATTTATTGAGTTTCAATCGCCTGACATAATCTATCTTGAAGGGATAAAAACAAAAGAATCGTTTGACTATTTTGCGGGGCTTGTGTTTGACGGCAAGACTATTATTATGGAATTTCTGGCGAATAATATGGAAGATTTGCGGAATAAAATGGCATTTTCCGACTTTGAAACGCTTAAATCGCTTATCAGCTGCATGATTTTCATTCATTCAAAAGACAGCATAGAAGTCTTTGACAAAGAAAC
>CALVER010000134.1 GCA_944326625.1 Candidatus Gastranaerophilales bacterium
GTATCGACTTTTTCCTTGAAAATTTTTTCTAAAAGCACCATATTAAAATCATAGAGGATAGAACCGTGCTGGAGGATATAACCCTGTTTGCGGCATTGAGCGGAGCCTATAAGCTTTTTCCCCTTATAACACAAATCCGCGCCGGTTGAGATAAGCATGCAATAATCAAATTTTGTATGGACACCGTTTTCGCCGCCGAATTCCAGATTTATCCCCAGTTTTGAAAATTTATCAATAAGAATTTGGGAAATTTCCATATAAGACTGCGTGACATTTTCACCGTGTACCAAGTAAGAAACCGGACAAATAAAACTGTATGTTATTTCATCATCATGAAGTAAGGCTCTGCCGCCTGTCAGACGCCTAACGACGTCAATATTTTCGGATTTCAAAAAATCATAGTCCAGAAAATCGTCTTTTTGATTTCTGCCAAGAGAAACGCACGCAGGCGACCAGCCGTAAAGGCGAAAAACAGGTTCTTTTGAATTTTCGGATATTGCTCTGTCCAATAAATCCGAATCAATCTGCATGTTTTCAAGACCAGATTTAACCTCATACGGAATTATTTTCATTTTTGGTCTTTTTCCCTTGCCGCAAGCTCTTTTTCAAACTGCACAAACACTTCATTTCCTACAAATTGTTCCAGTGCAGCGCGTTTTGCAAAATAATCAGACTTAGCTTTTGACTGCATGTCGAGAGAAGTTCGGTAATAGGCGTCCGTGATAAGAATTATTTCACGGGAAGCGTCTTGCGCAAGCTCATAATTTTTCTTGCGCTGCACCACAAGCTTATCAATCATTTCAAGCTGTTTTCTCGCCGTCATATAATCGTAATACAAATCAACCGCTCTTTGCTGCAAATCTTCAATTTTACGGACAAGAATAATCATATCCGCGTCAGTAACTTTTGTATATTTATAATTCAAAGCCTTTGTGTCCTGTGACATAATCCCTAGGACATTCCCGCCGATTAAAGACCCTGCGGCAAGAAGAGGATTACCCATGCCGGCTCCGACCATAGTAGACATGCTTGCAATTGTTGTAAGCACTTTTTTAACGGATTTTTCATCAGGCTTGTCGGCGTCAGGGTTTGCGAGTTTATACAATGCAAAATTTATTGTATCACTCTGAGTTGCGGCACCGCGCCATAATAAAGACAAATCCGACAGCATTTCCTTTTCTTCCAAACCAAGTTCGGAGGCAATCTCGCTTGACATTCTTTTCAGGCTCAAATCAGCATAAGTCAAATCATCAGGAGTATGCTCAATTGACGTATCTTTTTCCGCATATTCTTTTTTAATCGGCTGAACTTCGGCCTGAACATACATTTTTTCCGGAGAATCCGATGTTCCCAAACGATATGCCGGATCTTTCGGAAAATTTATATCATCATAAGTCAAAGCAAAACAAGGATTTGCAAAAACTGCCAGACATGCAAAAAGTATCAAACTATTTTTGACCATTTGCACCTCCTCCGCCTATAAGCGCAGCATTATAATTATACTGGTACAAATTCAATTTATCCACAACTTTTTTCCCTGCAAGACGCTGAAGCTCAAGGTGATATTTTTTTGCAGTCTGCATGTAATAAAATTCTTCAATAACCACGTTGTCATAAAGCGAAGACGATATTGCAATTTCCAGAAAATCCTCTTCATCCATGGCTTTTGCGTAATTTTTACTGTACAAAAGCTGTCTTGAACGGGTTTCTTTTAACTGAATTAAAGAATTTTTGTAATTATAATAGGCATTAATTATTCTGTCCTGAAGATTTTCAACAAGTCCTGCAAGCTCAATTAACTCTGTATCGGTCAAAGGGATTTCCTGCGGGATATTTTTTCTGTTAATAAGATTCTGCGCAAGACGTCCCGCTGCAAAAGCACCTGTTGCGACCATATAATCAGACCCCATTGCATACGGCAAAAAAGATGACCCTGCAACAATTGCGGATAAAGTTTTTGCCATCAAAGACGAATGAATACGCCGCTGGCTTTCTGGGGTAGAGAGTTTTTTCAAGGCAAACCCGATTACCTGATTATTTTCGACAGTACCTTTCCAGAGGTTTTCAATATCTTCAAGGTCTTTTTGTTTCTGGCGCTTAACGATTTCTTCCATGACAGCTTTGTCATTTATAACAATAGACTCTTTAAGCTTGACATCGGTTTTGGGAATTTCGACCTGCTGCGGCTTTACACCGTCAAGTTTAATCTCGTCTGCCGCAATTGACGGAACTCCCAGCGCTATTAACAATAAAGATACTAAAACCCTTCTCATAATAAAGTTATAGCATAAGAAAATAATAAATCCAATGATTGATTAAGTTTTACATCTTTTGGAGGTACTGCAAAGGAGAGAAAAATTTTAGAATAGATAGAGTAAAGGGGAGGGTATGACTAAGAAATCACAATATATGAGCAATCCTGTTAAGAATTCAACGGATTTATGCAAAAAAGCCGATGAATTACTGAAAAAAAATGCTTACAGAGAAGCTATCTCCAGCTATCTTAATGCATTAATGCTCAAACGTGATAACGCAAAATCATATTTCGGGCTGGGGGTTTGCTACAAACAAACGGGAAATTACCCCAAAGCCATACATTACTTTGAAAAATCAACCGAAATTGACGAAGAAAACTACGACGCATATTTTGAATTAGGCGTCTGCCACCTTTTGGAAGGCATTCCCTGCGGAGCAATAAAGAATTTTGTAAAAGCAATCCAATTAAATCCTGAAAATCCCGACGCAATACTTCAATTAGGGATTTCACACGAATTATGCGAAGAATACGACATGGCGCTGATGATTTACCAGAAGCTTATTGAAAATTCGCCGGAATATGTAAAAGCTTATGACCATAAATCTTCGCTTTTAATGAAAATGGACAGATACAAAGAAGCGTCAGTGATTTTAAATAAGATTATGCGGATAGATCCGACGTATTATAACGCGTATGCAGGAATTGGAATCTGCTTTGACAAACTCGGCAAAAAATCGGATGCCCAGAGATATTACCGAAAATTTTTACTCCACATGCCGGATTCTTCAAAGGCAAGCTTTATAAAAACCAGAATGCAAAAGCTGAAAGAGCAAAACCATACTCCTAAAATACTTTCGCTGGTGTAGATGTAGAAGTTACTAAAATACTAAGACAGTAAGGCACTAAGTAACCATGACCCCCTCCTTACCCTCTCACCTAGGGGAGAGGGTGGCACGCAGTGACGGGGAAGGGGCTTTCACATCGTACCGACAATAAGATACCGGAACAATTCCGGTATGACGGTAATTTCTAAATTCAGTCCCCCCACCCTAACCCTCCCCCTCAAGGGGGGAGGGAACATAAAGGTAACAAAAAAGGGCGCTTGCACGCCCTTTTTCCAAATACTTTTATTCAATAAATTACTTACCGAATAATACTGCTCTTGCTGCATCTGTTGCAGGTTCAACAGTCTGGCCATGTAAATATACCGGATAAATATCTGTAATATTTGATACTTTACATGCCGTTTCTGCATCTCCATCATCTCCACTTGCAGCAACAGTATCACATTCAACTACGGTGTTAGGACCTGTAGAACCATTTACATCAATAAAAGCTAAACAAGCATTTGCCGTTCCTTTTGTAGCATCACTACAGCTAGCCGCTGTAATATCATAACCAAATGCTGTACCATCTGCAAATGAATACACTTTTACAGTTGATGCAGAAGGTGTCAATGTATCTGCAGTACCTGTTACTACGTCACTTACTTCATGATCTTTACAAGGACTAGTGTTAGCTTCACCATCAACAGTGTCTCCAATATTGTCTGCGGTACAAGTAACTTCCGTTTCGTACGTAATTTGAGGAAGTGCTGTGCCGGCAGCATCCGCTGTAAAATATGAATCCGTAATATCAGTAGCAGACTGCATACGCGCAATTAACATATCGGATAATTTTGTACCAGATACAGTATCAGCAGAATTTTCTGCAATAATTGTACTAAAATCTTCATCATCCATAGCAATATTCATCAATACTGCCTGATTCAATGTTGACAATGCTTTTTTGTAAGCTGTCTTAAATTGGGCTCCGTTTGTGTTCGATATCAATGTCGGAATTGTCATCGCTGCTACTACCCCGATGATACCTAATGTGATTAATACTTCTGCCAAAGTAAAACCGAATCTTTTTGTCATAATTTTCTCACCTTTCTTTTTTTAAATGATCTTCTTACATAACGCCGGTATTACAGCCCCATTGCAGCCCAAATTTGTACAAATATTGAAAGGTAAAATCAATAATGTATCATGACAAGTTTGACCCGTCATATTTAGCTTGTTCATAGCATTTGCGGGCCACAACAGGGGTGTAATACCGGACGAAAATTTCCTTATTATACGGAAAAGCCTTTTATAGCTTAAAGAATGGTACCCCCCCCCGTGCTTCCACTAGCCGTGGCAAGGGTTTCAGCCATTCTTGTATTAAAATTAGTCTCTTCCGTTACTATCATGCTTTCATTATAT
>CALVER010000135.1 GCA_944326625.1 Candidatus Gastranaerophilales bacterium
GCATTCCAAAGGACTTCAAAGGCGCAAATATTGTTCAATCAGAACAACACCCTGATAATGAATATGATCCAAATGGTGTGTTTTCAGATGCGGTTGTGAAAAATAAGTACCCTGTATATGTTCTTAACGACAGTACCTACATTGTACAAGTTAATAATGCACCATTATATCTTATTGATATAAACGGACAAAAAGGGCCAAATAAATGGGGTTATGATATATTCACGTTCAACCTTTTGGGCAACAAACATCACGGAATAAAGTCACTTGGCACATTAAACTATGCAACCGAAGAAGGCGGAAAGACCTTTCAACAGATGTATGACGAATGTTTCAAATAAAACTTAAAGCGCCCTGATAATAGATTTGATATTCTCATCGGTAATTTTTAAAAGCGCAACGGTTTTTGCGGTGTCGTCAAGATTTCCCAGAGATTTTAAGATTTCCGCTGTTTTTAAGATGATCGTCTGATTGTTACACTTTAAAAGTTCTCTGATAGCCATCAAATCCGTTGCAAAATCAAGTGCCGTAAACACAAACGGGCTGTCCTCTTTGAGTTCTGCGTTAACCTTTGAGAGCAATTCTTTTTTATCAATATTAAATAAAAGTTTTTTGATATCATTAATTTCGTTTTTGGTATTTTTATCTTCATCAAAAAGATATTCATCGTTTTCAGTCAGAGTTTCAAACTTTTCCCTTGCGTTCAAAAGAACAACGGCAGCACGGCTGTCCTCAAATTTTGTTTCAATAAATTCCAAAACTTCAAAAAGTTCAAAGTCAAAAACTTGAGAAAGCCCCAAAATTTCGCCGAGCCCGTTTATGATGTAATTTACCACCAGAAGTCCGTTTTCAAAATTATCCTCCAGAATATTAAAAATACTTTCAAGGTAGGGTATTTCACCTGCAATATTTTCCGCCATGGAAGAATTTTTCATGGCATCAAGAATCTGCGGCAAGGCATCTTTTTTCCCGTATGCAGTCAAAAATTTAACAGCAGCAAGCTTTTCAAAATCATCTCCGGATTCCAACTTTTCAATTGCTTCATTATAGGAACTTTCCTCTTTCATCGCGGCTAATGTAATAGCGCAATTTGTGTTGAGATATTCGTTTTCGGTGTAAGAATTCTTTTTCAAAAATTCAATTGCCAGAGGATCCTGAACATAGGAAAAAAATTTTGCCGCATAAGTTTTTTCATCATCCGTGCCTTTTTCCAAAAATTCAAGCATTCTGTCCGTCAAATCTTCATCAGCATATTTCGCAAGAGTTGACGCAACAAACTCCTCATAAGAAGGCGAATAATACTTTAAAAAAGACAAAACCGTCTGCCAATTATGCTCATTAGTAGCTTTTTCAAGTCTTTGGGCAACATTTTGCTTCACAAAATCAAACAAAAAACTGTCTTTTTCAACCAATTCGGCGAAAAGTTTTTCATCTGCATTGTCCATAATATGGCGTGCAGCATATTCATACTCACGCGGATTTTTTCCGGTCAATTTTTTAAACATATATATGCCTAATCAAGATAAAATACTGTAATAACCTTGTGCCCTTCTTCAGCATACTGAACAGCATTGTGAAGGGTTTTACTTGTATGTGAAAGGAAGCATATCAATTGATTACAATCATCAATAATTTCTCTGTTACAAACACGTGATGCATCAGCCAGAGTCATCATAGCGCGGTCGGAATGTTCTACAATATTAGGAACACCGATAAGCTGATCCTGAACATCAGACGGCTGCTGGCCGATTGTCTGCGGAAGAATAACCTTAAGCTTATCCGGATTAGCTTTCATAGCACCGCGAATAGCAGCGGCATTAGTTCCAGAAGAACCGCCGGATGTAATTATTGTATTTCCCTGCATAACAAGCGCAGTTGCAAGGGTTTCTATCATCTGTTGATGCGTAATCGGCAGGTTACGGCTCCCGATGATTGCAATTCTCTTTGCTGATTGCTTAATTGTCGCGAGCTCCATTGCAAGTTCATCCATGGTATTGGGCGAGTTCGATTTGACAACATCCATATCATCATCTATAGGTACAACAATTGAACTTTGTTTTTCTTTGTCATCTTCTTTTGAACTCATTAAAATTTCTGCCATTTTCCCTACCTTTTGCAATTAATATTTTTTTCGCTTATGATGTATTATAGCATGAAAAACAGATTTTGGGAATAGGTTTCGTGGAAAATATATTAGAAAATCTTAATAAGGAACAGAAAGAGGCTGTTGAGACTGTAAAAGGACCTCTGTTAATACTTGCGGGAGCAGGTTCGGGAAAAACAAAAGTTTTAACAACACGTATTGCATATTTAATCCAGAATAATTACGCAAGAGCGCGTGACATCCTTGCCGTAACCTTTACAAACAAAGCTGCGCGCGAAATGAAAGAACGTTTAGGAAGCATATTAGGTGAAAACACCGTAAAATATATGTGGGTCGGAACGTTTCACGGAATTTGCGGAAGAATTTTACGCGAGAATATTGAAAATTACAGTTTTCAATCAGGTAAAAAATTGGACAGAAATTTCAGTATTTATGATGAGACGGATTCCGTTGCCGTGTTAAAACAGGTTATTAAAAAGCTGAATATAGATGACAAAATCTATCAGCCAAAACTCGTAAAAGCCGTAATTTCCAATGCCAAAAACAAAATGCAGGACGCATATACATTTATGACCTTTGCAAGAGATTTCAAATCACAAAGAATTGCCACAATTTTTGAAGAATATGAAAATGTTCTGAATAACAATAATGCAATAGATTTTGACGATATGCTTTTGTTAACTGTGAAACTTCTTGAACAAAACGCACAGGTAAGAGAATACTATTATAACAAATTCAAGCATATTCTGGTTGACGAGTATCAAGACACAAACCTTGCTCAATACAGACTTGTGAACATGCTTTATACCAATATGCAAAAAGAAGTTCCCGAGGAACGCTCACTTTGCGTTGTAGGTGATGTTGACCAATCAATTTACAGCTGGCGCGGTGCGGATTATACAATTATTTTGAACTTCCAGCGCGACTTTAAAAATGCAAAATTGATTAAACTTGAACAAAATTACCGTTCTACAGCAAACATTTTGAATGTTGCAAACGCAATTATTGAAAATAATCAGGAACGTGTAGAAAAATATTTGTATTCCCAAAAAGGCGACGGGGAGCTTATTGATTATTATGAAGCGCAGGATGAAGCCGATGAAGCAAATTTTATTGTAAGCAAAATCAGACAAAACAGCGGCGGAGATTACAACCGCTACGCAATTTTATACCGTACGAATTCTCAATCCCGCGCACTGGAAGAAGCCTGCATGGCAGCCGGAATTCCATACAGAATTTACGGCGGGTTGAAATTCTACGACCGCAAAGAAATCAAGGATATTATCGCATATTTAAGATTAATCTATAATACTGACGACTCTCAGAGCCTTCGCAGGATAATTAATGTCCCGAAACGCGCAATCGGTGATACAACCGTAAAAAATCTTCAAAAATACGCTGATGAAAAAGATTTGAGCCTTTTTCAAGCTATTCTGGAACTGGATGAAGACAGCGAAATTCCTGCTAAAACCCAAAACAAGCTCAAAGACTTTGCGGCATTGATTTTAAGATTTAAAGACGCTCAAAAAAGTTATAATTTGAGGGAATTTGTAACACTTGTAATTGAAAAAACAGGATATCTTGCGGAATTACAGCTCCAAAACACCCCTGAAGCCGAAGCTGATATTGAAAACCTGCAGGAATTGGTAAACGTTGCGGAAGAATTTGAACCCGAGGAACTTGATAACGCTCTGGGAGAATTTTTACAGCAGGTAGCACTCGTGTCAGACGTTGACGGAATGGATAATATTTCAAATAATGTTACCTTAATGACGCTGCATTCAGCAAAAGGCTTGGAATTTCCGGTTGTATTTCTGGCAGGTATGGATGAGGGCGTATTCCCGCACCAGAGAACATTCAATTCCCCGTCAGAACTGGAAGAAGAACGGCGGCTTATGTATGTGGGCGTTACCCGTGCGGAAGAAAAATTATACCTCATTTCCGCAAAACGCCGCCAGATGTGGGGTGAATATAAATACTATAACCCGTCAAGATTTATCGAAGAAATTCCGCGGAACCTGCTTGAAATGTCAACATTTGAAGGCAGATCAGAAAGCTCCTCAACCTTCCGCGATGCAGTGTCAAAAGCGAAATACGGAGATTCAGGAAGAAATTATTCAACGGCACAAATTGACAGTTACGGTTATGTAAAACCTTCAACAGGTTTCGGAAAAGGTTTTGTCGCACCTCAAAAACGCAATCAACAAATGCCTAACAGAACCCCGAGCCGCACAATTCTCGTTAAATCTCAGGCAAATAAACAACGCGACGAAGAAAAAGTTAAAAATCTTTTGAAAGACAATGCCATAAAACGCATGATAGA
>CALVER010000136.1 GCA_944326625.1 Candidatus Gastranaerophilales bacterium
TACCGTCGAAACCATTACTATCAGTACCTAGAGGAGACGCCCCCCCCCGTTTTGCAAAATTTCTTTGTTTTCCATAGCTTTTCTCCTTCTTTCGTAATTATTTTAACAAATTTTTTCAAATTTGGCAAGAAAATTATAAACTTTACCAATTGCATTTATTTAAATATTATTATAAAATCAATTTATGATAAAAACTCTTTCAAAAATTTTCACGGTATTTATACTTTTATGCGGGACAGCATTTGCTTATGACGAAGCAAAACAGGTCAGAGCAAGCCATATTTTGGTAAAAACCCGCGCAGAAGCTATCCAAATTAAAAAAGATATTGATAACGGCGGCGATTTTGCATATTATGCAAAAACATATTCACTTTGTCCGTCAGGTCAAAACGGCGGAGATTTAGGATATTTTTCAAGAGGTCAGATGGTGCAGCCGTTTGAAGATGAAGCATTTGAGCTTCCTGTGGGTGAAGTTTCCGATCCTGTCGGAACGGAATTCGGCTGGCATTTGATTAAGGTTACGGATAAAAAATAATGTATTATTACGGATACAACACAAAAATCGGCAAAATTTACATATCTGCCGACGAAAATTCTGTTCTTGCAATATCTCTTAACAAACCCGACTATTGTGAAAAAGAAACTCCCTTAATAAAAAAGGCGTTTCAGGAACTTGATGAATATTTTTCGGGCAAAAGAAAAACTTTTGATCTGCCTTTAAAACTCAACGGTACCGAATTTCAGCAAAAAATCTGGAAAGAACTTATTAAAATTCCCTATGGTAAAACAATAAGCTACAAAGAACTCGCCAAAAGAGCCGGCAACGAAAAAGCCTGCCGCGCAGCAGGTATGGCAAACAATAAAAATAAAATTATGATAGTAATTCCGTGTCATCGCGTTGTAGGCTCAAACGGTGATTTGACAGGTTATGCAGGCGGTTTAAAGGTTAAAAAACAACTGCTTGATCTGGAAGCTGAAAATTCCCAAAATTGACAATATATTTAAAATATGTTAGTATCTAAAATATACTAATGAGGTAAAAATGGAATTAAAAGAGCTGCCAAAGTGTCCGGTTGAAACAACTTTAAAACTTTTAAGCAACAAGTGGAAAGTTCTCATAATCCGCGATTTATTAAGCGGGACAAAACGTTTCGGAGAATTAAAAAAAACGCTTGAAACAATTACGCAAAAAGTTTTGACAACTAATTTACGTGATATGGAAGAAGCAGGACTTGTAATGAGAAAAGTATACAGCCAAATTCCGCCCAAAGTGGAATATACTCTGACGGATATAGGATACAGTCTTGCAGGGGTTTTAGATGCAATGACCGACTGGGGCAGCGGCTATAAAGAATATTTAAAATTGCTCGAAAAACAGAAAAAATAAATTTTTTTAACTGAATGTAAATTTATTGACCAAAAGTCATTGACTTTTGGTCAATAGTTTGTTATAATATATTATTATTAGGAGTATTTTATGAATAAAAGACAGAAATCAGCCATTGAAACAAAACGGAAACTCATATCAGCAGGGTTGGAACTTATTAAAGAAAAAGGCTTTGCTGCAATAAATGTTGAAGATATTACAAAAAAAGCCGGTGTTGCAAAAGGCACATTTTATGTTTATTTCAAACGCAAAGAAGATATTGTTATGGAAATCAGCAGAACACCGTTTGGTGAAATTGCAGATGAGCTTGAACAAATGGAAAATGCTGAATTGTTTGAAAAGCTAAGGCATTATTTTTGCCGTTTCATGGAACAGGTTGAATTTTGCGGGATTCAAGTATGCCGTGAATGGATAAGAAATGTAATTGACCCCAATAATGTACCGGAAACCATGGACAGCAAAAAGTGGTTCTATGACTATGAAATGCTTGAAAGTATTTTGCAAAATTCCACTGAACTTAAAAATGATGCTCCTATTGAATTATTAACCCATATTATAATCAGCGAACTTTATGGAATGATGCTAAGCTGGTGCATGTCAGACGGCAAATTTGAACCGTTAGACTGGACAGACAGATTTTGCGATGTTCAACTCAAGGCAATATTTGAGCCTTACTTCGAAATAAAGGAGAATAAATTATGCAGACAGTAAAATTAAATAACGGTGTTGAAATGCCTATTTTAGGTTACGGGGTATTTCTTGTTGACCCTAAAGAATGCGAAAGATGCGTGTCAGACGCTATTGATATTGGTTACAGAATGATTGATACGGCACAGGCTTATTACAATGAAGAAGGTGTCGGGGCTGCTATCAAAAAATCAGGAATTAAACGAGAAGAATTTTTTCTTGTAACAAAAGTCTGGATAACAAATTCAGGTGAAGAAAAAGCCGCAAAATCGATTGATGAATCTTTGAAAAAATTACAAACTGATTATGTGGATTTACTTTTAATCCACCAGCCGTTCGGTGATTATTACGGAACATACAGAGCAATGGAAAAAGCCTATAAAGACGGTAAAACAAGAGCAATCGGCGTCAGCAATTTCTTCCCTGACAGATTTGTTGATTTGTGTAATTTTGTTGAAATAAAACCAATGGTTAACCAGATGGAAACACACGTATTCCAGCAGGAAAAAACTTTGCGTAAATATATGGATAAATTTGATACACAGCTTATGTCATGGAGTCCTATGGCAAGAGGCGAAAATAATTTCTTTAACAACGAAGTTTTGAAATCTATCGGAGATAAATACAACAAAACAGTTGCACAGGTTGCACTGAGATTTTTAACTCAAGAAAATGTCATTGTTATTCCAAAATCTACGCACAAAGAAAGAATGAAAGAAAACTTTGAAATATTTAACTTTGAACTTTCAAAAGATGACATGGCAACTTTGAGAAGTCTGGACAAAGGCGAAAGTATCTTCGTTAACCACTATGATCCTGAGTTTGTGCAAAGTATTATAGATTATTAAAATAAATTTAAGGGGTTGGATAAAATTTCCGGCTCCTTTTTTAAAACTTATAAATGCCATGGGGTAAATCGGGGTATCCACATCGGGACATTTTGTCTATAGCGTCTGTAATCATCCCCGAAATTATTTTCCAGCTGCTTTTCTTCAAACACGCAAAAATAAATAGTATTTATAACAAAAAATATAATTACCCACCATAATATCTGTACAGCATTTAAAAGAAAAAATTCCGCAAGAAGAATCAACAAAACACCTATAATCATAGGATTTCTTACATAACAATATGGTCCCTCTATAACAAGATTTTTAGGCGGATTCCAGGGCGCGGCCGTACCGCATCCTGTATTATTAAATAACACCATTGTCCATCCGGCAAGAAACAGACCCGCAATTAACATTATGCCCCCGATAACTATAAAAACTCCATCCGGTATTTGGTAATGATAATTTGAAAAATATAATATCAAAAAAGGAATAACGACAATAACATTAAACGGCAGTATTAGTATTGTTTTAAACCATTCAAACATATTAAAAGTTTAACATGAAAAATCGCTCCGGTAGCAAAAAAATATTTCAGCTGTTTTGATAAAACTAAAAAACGGAAGGTTTTATGAATATCAACTGCCGGAATAATATTAGTTTCGGGGCAAAATTAAATATTAAATCCATGAAAACGGATAAAGACCGCTGGAAAAATATTGCAAAAATTTTTGAAAATAAAACTTCCGATTATCCGAATGCAAAATTCGGAATCAATGGCAGACCGGGGACGCATTTATTAATGGGAGTTTTATCAAAAGATAATCTATATAACTGGCTTTCGGGGCAACTTTCCGCAGAAGCTTACAAAAAATTAATGACACTTCCGGATATAGCTGTGGCAGAAAAACTCAAAGCTGTTTTTCAATTTTTAAAATATAAAGAAAAAATGATTTTTAACGGGGAAAAGTTCGCCCAACAAGCAGGTTTCTTTTCTTCAAAAGCACCCGATAAAATTGACGAACAATTAATGAAACTCGTTTATGATATGATAAATTCCACAAAACAAAAATACCTCGACAAAGATTCTCTCTTTAAAAACGGGTTGAAACTTTATTAATCCAAAACTTCATTTACATTAATGTTATCAATATACAAAACTAATAAAAAAGAGATAGAAATAATCTATCTCTTTTTTATTAGCAAGGGAGAGATTCGAACTCTCGACCTCACGGGTATGAGCCGTGCGCTCTCACCAACTGAGCTACCTTGCCATAATCTTAAATATTCTTTTATCATTTTAATAACCGCTCAGATCCTGAAACAAGTTCAGGATTCCGCTGGTCCTAAGTCACTTCGTTCATAAGAACCAAAGTCGGCTACCTTGTCAAAAATATTCTATATTTATTGACAAATTTTATTCTTACACAAAGGATTTGAATTTTCAAGTATTTAGTTATATAATTTTTTTTGCTTATAGCGAACAATAATTTTTTATTATGATAAAAGACTTAACAAAAG
>CALVER010000137.1 GCA_944326625.1 Candidatus Gastranaerophilales bacterium
AAGTTCAGGGTGACATGAATATAGAAAGTCATCCCGAATTTATTTCGGGATCTTACCGTTTACAAGTAGAAACGCAATGTCGGTAAGACCCTGAACCAAGTTCAGGGTGACATGAATATAGAAAGTCATCCCGAATTTATTTCGGGATCTTACCGTTTACAAGTAGAAACGCAATGTCGGTAAGACCCTGAACCAAGTTCAGGGTGACATGAATATAGAAAGTCATCCCGAATTTATTTCGGGATCTTACCGTTTACAAGTAGAAACGCAAAGCCGGCAAGATTCAGGATGACAAAAATTTTGGTTCGCTTTGCAAAGTTCAGGGTGACAAATTAACAAAAAAAGGGCGCGGATGCGCCCTTTTTCCCAAATACTTTTATTCAATAAATTACTTACCGAATAATACTGCTCTTGCTGCATCAGTTGCAGGCTCAACAGTTTGGCCGTGGAAGTATACCGGATAAATATCGGTTACGCCTGATGAATCAACCTGGCAAGCGCCGCTTGTAGCGTCATCACCTGTACCGCCTTCTTTACCGGAAGTACAAGAAATAACCGTGTTCGGGCCGGTTGCGCCGTTTACGTCAATGAAACCTACACAAACGTTGTTTGCAGTGCCTTTTGTAGAATCAGTACAGTTTGTAGATTCAATGTTAAAGCCGAATGATGTACCGTCTGCAAATGAGTATACTTTTGCAGTTGTAGCTGAAGGTGTGAATGTGGTGTTAGCAGCGATATCAACCGTGTCACCTACGTCTTGACCTTCGCAAGGGCTGCCTGAATCTGCTACTATGTTTTCAGCATCACAAGTCAAAACGCCTGCGCCGTATGAAATAGCACCGATTGCTGTAGCTTCTGTAAAGTAGCTGTCAGTAATATCAGTTGCGGATTGCATTCTGTTAATCAACATATCTGATAAAGAACCGTCAGGAACTGTTTCGCCTGTTGCGGCATCTTCTGCCAAAGTTGAAAAATCAGTGTCATCCATTGCAATGTTCATCAAAACAGCTTGATTCAAAGTTGACAATGCTTTTTTGTAAGCTGTTTTGAACTGAGCGCCATTTGTGTTAGAAATCAATGTCGGAATAGTCATGGCCGCAACTACACCGATGATACCCAAAGTGATTAACACTTCGGCCAAAGTAAAACCGAATCTTTTTGTCATAATCTTTTCACCTTTCTTTTTTTGTACTAATAAAGCTATGAACAATTTATCTTTACTAATGCGATTATAATATCAATTTTTTCAAAAGGTGTCAAGCATTTGTATGATTTTTAACAATTTAATATTATACTTTTAAAAGTTCAAACACGCGAAACTCGCCATTTGTAAGCTCTTTGGCCGTAATTTCATTTTCGAAATCTTCAGCGGAAATTCTTTCAAATTTTCCGTTTTTAATCACGTATTCTCCAACTATAGTATAATCCACGGGCAGGTGAACGGTTTTGTCAAACACGCTTTCGCCCTCGGCCCATTCCTGATAATCTTTGCCGTCGTCTCCTGTTCTTGTAACTTTTTCTACCGGCGGTTTGTAATTTGCCATGACTAAAAACGCCTGTTTCAGAGGTTCTTTTGTAATAAGCCATGATACAAATCCGTCTTCATCTTCCTTGATTATCTGGGCTTCGCCGTCGGTAATTACGGACTGCGACTTGACAAACGCGTCTATGGCATTGAATTTTTCGTAAAATTCCTCATTCTTTTCCCTCGGCATGGAAACTTCTTCGCCTATGGCGTGCTCAATTCCGCGGCGGGTAAAGCTTTCGTCTCCGTCAACGTATAATATCGGACGGCCTGCAAATTTTCCGCCCGGAAGAAATTTATACTTAAACCACTTGAACAGTGCGCCTTCCTCGCCTAATTGCCCAGGATACTGGTCTATACACCTGAATTCTCCGTCTTGATTGTTGTAAGTTTTCAGGATAGACAAATATTCGCCCTGTTTAAATTTTGTATTATAGTTTGTGAGGTATTGGTTATCATTTGTAATTTGTTCCGGGGTTTTGGAAGCTTGAGACACAATATCATTACCCCACATAATATCAAACGCCATATCCTCGTGGTAAGCCTTATAAAGGTTATCCCAGAGCATGTATTCGGCAAGCGCTGCAAAATAGGGCACTTTTGCCTTCATTGCTCTGTTTAATCTGCCGAGAACAACTCTTGGCGCGCGGTAGCTTATGGGGGTTCCGTTGCACTCGGAAACGGTGTCTGCCACGTGGTCTATGTGGTCAACTCGAAATCCGTCAAAATTGTATTCCTCCTGCAGATCCTTCATATAATTAATAAAGTAGTCTATAACAGGCTCATTAAAGCTTCCGCTTTCCAAAAACGTAAAATAATAAGGCGTCTGGCAGTCAAGGTTTGCAAAACATGTTACGTCCTCGCCCTTGTAATCATAATGTTTAAATGTGGGATACCCGCCGCATTCGCTCATTTTGTCGTAAACCGGATGCCCCGCGGAACACCATGCCCCGCCCGGTGCCGGCCAAAGACCTTCTTTTATAAGCGCTTGAATTATATCAAGTTGTTTTGTTATATTTTCTTCGGTTAATTTTTTGTCGGGTTTTACATTTTCAAAACCCGCGACAATCTCTTTTACGCGTTTATGAATTTTTGCCTGCGGAAGTTTTGCAAGCATTTTGTCGGAAAATTCTTTTTTGAATTCATCCATTTTATTTTCAAACTGAGTGAGAATGTTTCTGTAATATTCGCTCAGGTCGCCTGATGTTCCGCCCTGTTTGTAAATCCCTTTGACCACTTCCAAATCTTCCGCGTCAAATACCTCGGACATAAGTCTTGCGACTTCTTCAACCTTTAAATCAAGCTCTTTGTCCAGCGTTTTTATATCAAACCAGCGTGCGATATGGGGGTTTGCAAGAACAGCTTTTGAAAATCTTCCTGTCTGGGGAAGTATATCATAAATTACCGGATGTCCCGCAAGCTGCGACATTTGTATAAAGAGTTTGACCTGACCTTTTGCGTCAAGCCCCGTAACCTTTTCAACTTCTTTATCAAGAAGGTTTTCGCTCACCTCCGAACTTTTCGGAAGATATGCGCATCCGAATTCTCGCGGATGAAAAGGTATTAAATATATAGTTGTATTATATATATTATTGGCGGGGTTTCCGGTCGGCAAAATCACCAGCTGTTTGAGCCAGTCGAAAAATTTGCCTGCCTCGCCTTTTTTATTGCCTAATCCCGCAAGGTTAACCAGTTTTATATCATGACCTTCTTTTTTAATCCAATCGGAATTTTTTTGATTATTTCGTGCAAGAACGCTTGATTTTTCAAATCTGAATTCGCCGTTTGAAAATACGCCTTCGTTTGTCCATTTTTCCTGAAGCGCAAAAAGCACCTCGGCATCGGTTAATTCGTCCAGAGCCTTGAAATAAGGATACGGCAGGTAACCGTTTGCGTTTATCAAATTTTTCAGATATTTTTTACGCTCAGGTGAAATCTTATCCGCGCCGTATGCTTCGCAGAGTTTTTTGTAGACTTCGTTCAAATTTTCGGCCGCGTTTTTTGTGTTATCTTTTTTGCCAAATAAAAAATCAAAAATCATGATACATTCTCCCGAATAAAATTATACCATGAAAGTTAATTTTTATGGAAAACCAGGCCCAGTGCCAATACTGTCCGAGTGGGTAATGGAATAAATATTACGCCTATTCTTAAATATGTCATGTCCAAGAAAGAGGTAGTACAAATGACAAATTCTAATGAAGTTAAATCAACAGGTGTTATTAAAGTTGTAATTGTTGAGGATTTCAAATTGACGAGAGTAGGGCTTAGATGTGCTCTGAATTCAAACCCCGATTTAGATGTAATTGCAGAATGCGAAGATGCCATGGAAGGGCTTAAAATTATTGAAAGACATAAGCCCGATGTGGTGCTTATGGATCTGGGACTTCCGGTAATGAACGGTATTGAAGCAATGCATAAAGTCAGAGAGATTTCAAACGACATAAAAATAATTGCGCTTACGTCTCACGACAGAGAAGAAGAAGTTATTGCGGCATTAAGTTCCGGAGCAAATGCCTATTGTCTTAAAGACATTGATCCTATTAAACTTGCAGAAGTTATCCGAGACGTACGCGCCGGCGTATGCTGGATTGATCCGGTTGTCGCGCAGCTTGCGCTGAATTCTTTCCCGAAAATTGATAACGTCGGATTGCTGCCGAATAAATCTCAGGGCGAAGGCAGAGTCCCGCTTACGGAAAGAGAATATGAAGTTTTAAAACATCTTGTTACCGGCAAAAGTAATACTGAAATAGCAAAAGAGCTTATCGTAAGTGTTCACACCGCAAAAGCACACGTGTGCTCAATTTTGCAGAAAATGTGCGTAAACGATCGTGTTCAGGCAGCCGTCAAGGCGGTTAAGGAAGGCATGGTGTAAGGGGAGAATCTCTC
>CALVER010000138.1 GCA_944326625.1 Candidatus Gastranaerophilales bacterium
TTTTTAAACTTTTCAATTTTATCCAAACTGTCGCTTTCAAAATAAATTCTCAATAAAGGTTCTGTTCCGCTCGGGCGGACAAGCACCCAGCTTGCGTTATCGTCAAGATAGAGCTTAACTCCGTCTTTAAAATCTTTTCGCAAAACTTTCATGCCTGCAAATTCATCGGTTGTTTTGAATTTATCAAGAACTTTTTCGATTTCTTCACGGGTTTCAAGCTTCAAATCAACCCTGTCATTATAGAATTTACACCCCGCAAGCTGCTGTATTTCCTCTTGCAATTCAATAAGAGTTTTATTTTCATAAGCCATTGCTTCTAACACGAGAAGATTAGCAAGAATTCCGTCTTTTTCGGGAATATGCCCTCTGATACTCAAACCGCCTGATTCTTCCCCGCCAATAATCGGGTTGAATTTTCGCATGGCATCGCCTACATGTTTGAACCCGACAGCAGTTTCAATAACTTCCACCCCGCATTTTTCGGCAATTTTGTCCAGCATAAGGCTTGCACCGACTGTTTTTACAAGACTGCCTTCCATATTTTTATGTTTTTTCAAATGTAAAAGCAATATCGCAATAATCTCATTGGGGGTAACATATTCGCCGTTTTCATTAATAACCCCGAACCTGTCGCCGTCGCCGTCATTTGCAAACCCCACAGCATTAGGCGTTTTTTTAACCATTTCTATTAAATCCTGCATATATTGAGGTTTCGGTTCAGGCATTCCGCCGCCGAATTGGGGATCATGACGCATATTTATTGCGTCAAATTTTATATCTTCATTTGAAAGTATTTTGTCAAAATACCCTATTGTCGCAGAATACAGCCCGTCAAAAATAATATTTTTATTAAGTTCGCGGGTTTTATCAAAATTTATTAATGATTTTATATGCTCAAAATATTTCGGCGCAAAATCAACCTCTTTAATGCTTCCTTTTATTTTCGGCTCAAATTCCGCCTCAAGATTTGCCACAATTTCATCCGTAATATCACTTGTCGCAGGACCGGCATAATCGGGAATAAATTTTATTCCCAAATACTCGGGCGGGTTATGTGATGCCGTAAACATAACCGCACATGCGTCTTTAATTCTGGCATTATACGCAAGAACCGGCGTCGGAATAACTTTATTACTTAATAAAACTCTAAAGCCAAATCCGGCAAGACTATCCGCGCATTGTTTTGCAAATTCTTTTGCCATGTTTCTCGGATCATACCCGACAAGAATTTTTTTATATATCCCGAAATTTTCAAAAACATACTTTGCAATCGCTTTTGTAACAATTTCCACATTTCCTGCGGTAAAATCTTTTCCCACAACAGCTCTCCAGCCGTCTGTTCCAAATTTAATATTAGCCATTTGTCTTGCCCTTTTTATTTATTATGTTATAATTTTAACTGAAATACGGAGTTTAGTAAATATGGAATTTAAAAACGTATTAAATATTGCATACCTTGGTCCGGAAGCATCATTTTCAGAGATGGCGCGTGACGTTTTCTGCCAAAAATACAATATAAATACATTTTCAACTCCGTTAAAAAATATTCCGGATGTTGTGGAATTTGTCGACAAAAATCCGTTTACACTCGGGGTTATCCCTGCCGAAAACTCAATAGACGGTACGCTCAGAGCATCACTTGACAGTCTTATGATGACAAAAAACTCAAATATAAAAATTCTATCCGAAGTTGTTTTGCCTATTGAATACTGCCTTTTGTCAAGAACAACGGAATTTTACAGCATAACCGGAATAATCGGAACGCCTTATCTTCTCGGTAAATGTCAGGAGTTCATAAAACACGAACTTCCGCTGCATTTGAATATTATTGAAAACACTACGATGTCTGAATGCGCAAGAAATCTTGCGAACTACAACCTTACCTACGGCTCCATAGGAAACCGAAAAACCGCCGAAACATACAGGCTGAATATCTTAAAAGAAAACATAAATGACGACAAAACAAACCGGACAAGATATATTTTAATCGGCAACTTTGAAACACCTGTTACCGGAAACGACAAAACCACAATAGCTTTTGCAACCAACAATACCCCCGGTGCTTTATTAGAAGTTTTAAAAATATTTTTGGAAAATGACATAAATTTAACCTACATTTCTTCTCAGCCTTCAAAAGATGACATGGAAGAATACATTTTTGTAGTGAATTTTAACGGTCATATAAAAGAAAGAAATATAGCCGACGTCTTAAATTCCATCAAATCCAGAACAATATTTTACAGATTTTTGGGTTCTTATGAAAAAAGTCAGGCATAATTTTCGATTTTTTTGTTATAATTAAACAAGAGGGAAAATTATGGAAATAAGAGAAGAATTTATAGAACAGGCAAAAAAATTATCACGCGGGGCAGAGATTTTACCCGGCGGAATTGAAGAATTAGCTGTAAAATTACAGCATGCAAAAGATACAAATACACCTTTAAGGGTAAAACTCGGCATGGATCCGACAAGACCTGATTTACATCTCGGGCATACGGTTGTAATGCGTAAATTAAGAGAATTTCAAAAACTCGGTCACAAAGTTGTTTTAATCGTTGGCGGCGCAACGGCAATGGTCGGAGACCCTTCCGGAAAATCCGAAACAAGACCGTCATTGACAAAAGAACAGGTTGAAGAGAATGCCAAATCTTATTTTGAACAGATGTCAAAAGTTGTAGACGTTGAAAAAGCCGAAGTTGTAAATAATGCCGACTGGCTCCACAAAATGAGTTTTACGGATCTTTTGAAACTTGCGGCACAAATGACGGTTGCGCAGATGATGACCCGCGACGATTTTGCAAAACGTTATGCGGAAGGCAGACCGATTTCAGTTCATGAATTTTTCTATCCGCTTATGCAGGCATACGATTCTGTTGTAATTGACGCGGATATTGAGCTCGGCGGAACAGACCAGAGATTCAACACCCTTTTGGGACGCCAGATTCAAGAAGCTTACGGCAAAAAATACCCGCAAATGGTTATGCTTTTGCCTTTAATTGAAGGTACTGACGGACTGGTTAAGATGTCAAAAACCTATCCGGAACATTGTATTTCGCTGACCGACAGTGCAAAAGATATGTTCGGCAAATTAATGAGTATTCCTGATACATTAATACTTAAATACTTTACGCTTTTGACTGACGTATCCGATACTGAGCTTAAAAATATTGAAGAAAGCCTGAAAAATCCTGAGGTTAACCCTAGAGATTTAAAACTTAAACTCGCCTATATGATTACGGAAGAATACCACGGTAAAGAAGGCGCAGACCACGCTCAGACAGAATTTATAAATGTGGTTTCAAATAAAGGAATTCCGGAAGACATCCCTGAAGTTAAAACAGAAAACGGCAAAGGGATTTTGGACTTGTTGGTTGAACTCAACTTTGTACAATCAAAAGGTGAAGCAAAACGCTTAATTCAAGGCGGCGGGGTAAAAATCGACGGTGAAAAAATTACCGATATGGCTTATATCCTGAACTTTGATGAAAATGTAATATTGCAGGCAGGTAAAAGAAAATTTGCCAAACTGGTAAAATAAAATGTTCAAACTTATAAAACGCGGAATAACAAAAGTAAAAGAAGATATACAGGTAATTTACGACAAAGATCCGGCAGCAACAAATATTTTTGAAGTTTTGTTGTGTTATCCGGGGCTGCATGCGCTTATTGCCTACAGATTTGCGCACAGATTACACAAATGGCATATCCCTTTAATCCCGAGAATAATTTCATATATCACAAGGATTATAACAGGAATTGAAATCCACCCCGGAGCAAGAATCGGAAGAAGATTTTTTATAGACCACGGAGAAGGCGTTGTAATCGGCGAAACGACCACAATTGGTGATGACGTATTGATTTACCAGCAGGTAACGCTCGGTGGCACAGGCAAAGAACACGGCAAACGCCACCCGAGTTTAGGAAATAACGTTATAGTCGGCGCAGGCGCAAAAATTTTAGGCAACATTTCAATCGGAGATTATGTAAGAGTCGGAGCCGGTTCCGTAGTTGTGGAAGATGTTCCTGAATATTCAACTGTTGTTGGCGTTCCGGGAAGAATTGTACACCGCAAAATCCGCGATAAAAACGGCGTTTTAATGCATAACAGAATTCCCGACCCTGTCAGATGCGAACTTAACAGACTTAAGTACGAAGTTCAGGAATTGAAAGAAAAAATTAAATAAATTACCTCCTTTTTACCATACTTGACAAAATATGCAAAATAATGTTTAATTAAGGAAAAAAGGAGGATAAATTCATGGAAACATTCACTACAAAAGCGGTTCAGATACTCGCCCCCCCCCGAGATTAGCTCTGTATGCTGATTTTAGGTCGTCGGGTATTAGAAAATTATTTTCTCGACGACGCTGTCTTGGTCGCTCGCATGAAACGGC
>CALVER010000139.1 GCA_944326625.1 Candidatus Gastranaerophilales bacterium
TTCTTACTCGCTCGCAATAAACGGCGTTACGGCGGCGGAGTTCTCCGCCGACCTTCAGCCTCTGCTCGCTCGCGCTAATAACAACGGCGCGGCTTAAACAAATATTCGACCTTAACGAAACGAGCAATCATTACATAACGGGTGGCAAAGCTACAATATCATGTTGACAACAATGGTAAAACTTATTTTGTCTTAGCTAAATAAACAAAGCGAGCGTTGTCTGAGCGGCAAGTCTTTTAGATCCCGCAACAAGTGCGGGATGACGTTTAGCGAGTTTGCGAGCTTGGGGCGAGTTATAGTAATGATTAGCGAGTGCAGTTCCGGTCGAGAGCTTCTTTGGTTACTTTCTTGTCGGTACAAGAAAGTACCATGTACCGATAATAGTTTTTATGTAATTTATTCAAACAAAGCATGGATAAATTCGTCAGAATTAAAATCCTTCAAATCTTCCATTTTTTCGCCAATGCCGACGAGTTTGACAGGAAGTTTCATCTCCTTTGCAACGGCTAATACAATTGCGCCTTTTGCGGATCCGTCAAGTTTTGTTAAAGCAACAGATGTCAAATTCACAGCATCAGCAAAAACTTTTGCCTGCTGTAAGCCGTTCTGCCCCGTATTTGCATCTAAAACAAGCATGCATTCCCGCAAATTTTCCGGTGCATTTTTATCAATAACAGATTTAATCTTTTTTAATTCTTCCATTAAGTTGTATTTATTCTGCAAGCGGCCCGCGGTATCCACCAGAATCACATCATAATGTTCATTTTTAGCCTTTTGTATAGCTTCATAAACAACAGATGCCGGATCTGCTTTATCACGCCTTACAATATCCGCACCCGCACGCTTTGACCAGATATCAAGCTGCTCCTCAGCTGCCGCGCGAAAAGTATCCCCTGCAGCTATCAAAACCTTTTTGCCTTCATTTTTAAACCTATAAGCCAATTTGCCGATTAAAGTTGTTTTTCCGACGCCGTTAACCCCTGTGATAAAATATATATTTAATTCACCGTTTTTATAGTTAAGCATGGTGTTTCCGGCATCTTGTAAAACTTTTTCAAATTCATTTTTTAAATAATTCTTAACATCAGACGGCTTTATTTTATCTTGATTCCGAAGTTTATCAACGAGTTCCGCAGCATAATTTACACCTAAATCAGCTCCGATAAGCAAATCTTCCATATCATCAAGCACAAATTCGGAAAATTCTTCCTCTTCTGATACGGAATTCACGACATTGCCGACCAAATTTGACGCGGTATTTGATATTTTTTTCTTAAAACTATCAAAACTGTCCGAAAAAAACTTAAACATTAGCTCAATCCGTTATCAATAATAACTTTTGCCAAAATTCCGTTAATAAAAGCCGCACTGTCATCAGTTGAATATTTTTTGGCCAATTCAAGCGCTTCATCAACAACGACCTTCATAGGAGCGTCTTTTATATACAAAAGTTCAACAATAGCAATTCTTAAGATATCTTTATCCATTTTTACCAAACGGTCAATATCCCAGCCTTTTGAATATTTTTGGATAGTTTTGTCAACTTCTTCATGATTTTTTTGGAACAATTCCGCAATTTTAATTGCATAATTTTTAACATCATTTTGAGATTCAAGCGTGGTAAATTCAGCGATTTCCAACGCCAGCAAAGCTTTTTCCGCAATATCAATCATCTCATCAATACGACCTGTCATATCGGAAGTCATCGGCAACGGCACCGGTAAATTTGCAACTTCCAACGGTCTGTTAAGATTTATTTCATGTTCCGCTTCATAATCATCAATCCTGTTTTTCATGTCAACAAGCGCTCCAACTGCGGTTTTCAGCTCATCACTTGCATTGCTTGTTAAGATTCTTACAGACTTCAATATTATATTTTCTAAATCATTTTGTGAATATTTTGTTATTTTTTTGTCAAACTGGGAAAATAATATAAAGGCCAGTTCTCTTGCTGCTCTACGCGCTTGCATAATAATACCTCATTTCATTAAAATTATGCTATCATAAAAAATTTTTCTTCACAAGTATAATAAATCAATGACTTATGCTTAATTTTCATTATTATATATAATATTAAAGTTATTCTTTTAAATAGCAATATTGTTGATTTTGTCAAAATAAAAAAGGTACAATAATATAATACTATGCTTAATATATATGAAGAAATAAAAGTTATTCTCGTAAGAAACGGGAAGTCCATGAGTAAAGTTCTAAAAAAGATGAAAGCCGAAGGGCACAACGTTCCCTTCCCGAGTAATCTTTCAAAGATGTTCCTGTCAAAAAGCATCCGCTTCAGACTGGTACAAGAACTATTAGATTATCTTGGCTACGAATTCAAAATTGTAGAAAAGAAATCAAAATAGTTCGGCAGCTTTGTAAGAACTTCTAACCAACGGCCCGATTTGATAATGCGTAATTCCGGCAGATCGGGCAATCACTTCCAATGCCTTAAATTCATCCGGCGTATAATATTTTGCGACCGGCAAATGCATTTTTGACGGCTGGATATATTGTCCTATTGTTACAATATCACAACCGGCATTATGCAAGTCATTTAATGTATTTTCAATTTGCTCAACGGTTTCGCCCAATCCCACCATTAAACCGGATTTAGTCAAAATATCGCTGTTATCTTTTACGTACTTTAAAACTTTTAAAGATGTGTCATAATTCCCTTGAGGTCTTGCAGTTTTAAACAAATCTTTAACCGTTTCTATATTATGGTTAAAAACTTCCGGATGCGCATTTATAATTATATCCAAAGATTTTTTATCACCTTTAAAATCAGGTGTAAGAATTTCAATTTTTGTCTCAGGTGAAAGCTTTCTGATTTTATAAATACAATTTGCGAAATGCTGAGCGCCGCCATCGGGCAAATCATCACGCGTGACGGATGTTATAACAGCATATTTTAAATTCAAAGCCATAACAGCTTCCGCAATATGCCCCGGTTCTTCCAAATCCAAAGGTTCGGGTTTTGCGCAGGAAATATTACAATAACGGCAATTTCTTGTACAATTATTGCCCATAATCAAAAATGTTGCGGTGTTTTTTGAATAACATTCATTTTTATTCGGGCATCGCGCGTTCTCGCAAACCGTATTAAGACATTTTGTTTTTAAAATTTTCCGGACGGTTCGGGTTTTATCTGTGTCAATTATGGGTCTTTTAAGGTATTCAGGAAGTCTCTGACGCATCATTGCAACCTCATAAGACATTCAAAAATTCCCTCGGAATATGTCGGATGCGCAAAACAAACCGCCTTAAGCTCTTCCACGGTAGTATTTGTCTGCATTGCAATAACCAGCTGCTGTATCAAAGATGATGCCTCTTTTGAAACTATATGTGCACCGATAATCTTATTATCCAGAACAAGAATTTTCATCATACCATCCAAAGCCCCGTCACACTGGGATTTTGCAAGAGCGGAAATCGGTATCATAGCTTTTTGATAAGTACCGGATTCCAAATCCTGCTCGCGTTTACCAATCCATGCGATTTCAGGATTGCCGTAAACCACTGACGGAACAAGTGTTTTGTCAAACGGAATTTGGATAACTTTTTCTAAAGCCTGTTTGCTTGCAAAATGTGCCAGCTGAATTGAACCTGCCGCATCGCCAATATATGTTACACCATCAACTTTTTCGACTTCATTCGGAACTCTCCCAACCGCCAGCAATGTACAATCAGCAACTAAATTCTCACCGTTAGAAAGTTTTATTTGCACACCACGGTCGATTTTTTCAATTTTTTCAACGGAGGTATTCGTATAAAATTTAATTCCTTTTGACTTAAATATTCTTTCAACGCGTTTTGAAATTTCAATATCAGCTGACGGCAAGAGATTGGGAGCTATTTCAACGACCGTAACATCGACATTAAAAGCTGACAAAATTCTCGAAAATTCAATACCGATAGCGCCGGAACCGATTATCACAATGCTTTCAGGCAAATTTTCAAAATCCAAAACATCATCGGATGACAGAATTAATTCGTGATCATATTCCATGCCTTTGATTATACGCGGGCTAGAGCCGACAGCGGCAATAATTTGCCCGCAGCAATACGTTTTTCCGTCAGCCTCAATTGTGTTCTTATCAAGAATTTTCGCTTTAGCGTTGATTGTGGTTATGCCTGCATTTTTAAATGATCGTTCCAAGCCGTTGCGCAATTTTTCAACAACAGCACGTTTTCTTTCAGCAATTTTAGCAAAATCAACCTTGCAGTTGTCAACGCAAATCCCAAGATCAAGAGAATTATTCACCGCCTCATAGATTTCCGCGGAATGCAGCATGGTTTTTGTAGGGATACAGCCTCGGTTAAGACAAACTCCGCCAATCAAATCTTTTTCAAACAATATAACTTTTTTGCCGGAAGAAGCCGCACTCAA
>CALVER010000140.1 GCA_944326625.1 Candidatus Gastranaerophilales bacterium
AAATGGCGGGAACGACGAGGCTCGAACTCGCGACCTCATGCGTGACAGGCATGCGCTCTAACCAACTGAGCTACGCTCCCATTTGACATTTATTATTATAAAATGCTGAATTTTTTTTTGCAATACTCTACCGCAAAAAAATTTATTTACCGATTTTATACCCGCTATGAAAGTAAATCCTGTCTCTAATCCTTATATGAATTTTACCGGCTCTCCTAAACTCATAAAAGATGCTGATAAATTATGCCGGTTTATTTCTAAAGAATTTCCGGCAATCTCCGGTACGCGTGTACTCACCTTTAAATCTCTTAAAAATGATAAAAAATTTGTAAATTATGTTAGTTATAAATTACTTCAAAATCGCTGGGCGCGTGATGATGCATGGGATTTGTTCAAGCCTGATGAAACTTTGGATTTTTACAGGCGCTTTGTTGAAAATATGAAAAAATATAAAAATATTAACTGTGATGATTACACAAAACTCGCACAGGTTATTTTAAAAGTTAATAATGTAAATTCCGTTAAAGCTATGCTGCTTCGTAACGATTTGAAAAAACTTGATCACGCAGTATTATTGGTTAACGTTCCAAAAAGTAATTTTTGTATTTTTTATAAGAATAAAGATTTGAAAAATATTATTGTTATTGATCCGTGGCTCGGCTTTGCAGACTATGCCAACAACGCCGTTGTAAGGTATAATTCTGAATTCGCAGGATTTTTAGGGCTTGGGAAAAAATATGTCCCTATTCATTTTGATGTCCACCCTAATCCCGAAATATCTCAACAGACTGTTGATTATATGAAAAAAACTTATCCTCAATTCATTCAGAAAAAAGGTTTTATGAAAACCGTCTAATAAAAAAGAAGCCCGAAGGCTTCTTTTTAGTTATATAATGGTGCAAGTTTTTTAGCCTGCTGCGGAATTACTCCCTCTTCTATCGGCAGATAGACCCTGTAGTCAATTTCTGAGAAGCAGTTATCTATGCTTTCGATATTTCTTAACTCGTCCTCATTAATATTTCCGCTTTCAATCATATCGCAGATTTTTTCAAATCTGTCAACATGCTCTCTGAATCTGTCTGTCGCATAGTCTTTTGCCTGCCATGTAGTTATCAAAAACGGCCAGTCTGAACTTTGCAATAACAAATTTTCTCTTGCCATTTGATTTAAGGCACGGTGAAGAAGTTTGTCCTGCGGAATTTCTTCATATTTTGAAGCAATTTCCGTTGCACGTTTTTCGCAGGAGTGAATAATAGGCCACATCCATTCTGTCAGGTGGTTATTCCATACATAGAAGTGACCGCCCTGACCCCATGAGCTTTCGGGAATTTGAATAGCTTCTGTCGGCGGGTGTGCGTGAATATATTCACCTGCTGTCATTCTTTCAACTTCCGGCAAATACTGGCTGAATTTTTTGATAACCTGTTTGATGAATTCAACACCTTCAAACCACCAGTGTCCGAATAATTCCGTATCAAATGATACCATTACAAGCCCTTCTTTACCGTTATGCGCCATTTTGTAATCATTCAGCAGGTGGTAAATCAAAGTTGTATAGTGGTCTGAATTTTCGTTTACTTTATTCAATGCCAATACCGGATCGTAAAGCATCTTGTCACCCAAATCCGTTGTCGGAGAAGTTATTCTCCAATAATGCATGCCGGATTTGTCGTCTTTTCTGTGAAATTCTCTGAAGCATCCGTCGCCCGGGTATCCGTCTGCAGCTGACCAAACCTGATAACCTGCGCGGTCATTTCTTCCCATAACTGCGACCTGTGCATCAGGAAGCCAGTATGCGGAATATGTATCATAACCCGTTGCGGCACGTTCCGGCAGCGGAATATATTCAATGTTTCCGTAAACACCTATTACACGTCTGTTTCCGATTGAATTTCCGCCTTCAATTACGTGAGATTCAGTAAAGAAGTATTCAATTCCGTTATTTTGAAGTGTAACTTCAATTGCCGGACGCCAGTGTTTTTGTCCGTCTTTGCCGACGTATTCATAACCTTGTCTGTATGCACATTCAGGAAGCCAGCAGCCTTTTGCTTTTTTGCCGAATAATCTTTTTGTTGTGTCTGATCCGACTTTGAATTGTGCGTTCAGGTTGTTATCAGTTGCCAACAACGGTGAAAATCCGTGAGTTGCTCCGGATGTCGTGATTTCTATACATCCTAAATCCTGATATTTTCTGAAGGCTCCGATTAAATCCATTCCGTATTTGTTTACAAATGAATCTTTTATGTGATTAAACCAGTCAAAATAGTATTTAGCCAGATATTTCAAGTGTTGTGAATGTGCAACATTCGGATCGGGGTATCTTTCCAGATCCTTTGAAACTTTTTCAATTCTTGAATCAAGGTATTTGACAAAACCGTGTTTCAAATATTCATCATTAAGCTGTTCTGCCAGTATTGGCGTAATACCGACAGTAAGTTTTGCCTTGATACCTTCATCATACAATTCCGCAATTGCGTTCAAAAGCGGGACATAAGTTTCTGCCATGCATTCATAAAGGTTTTCTTCCCCGAATGGCCACATACCTGCCTTTCTGTAATACGGAAGATGGCTGTGTAACATAAATACGAATTGTCCTGTTGACATTTAAGCCTCCTATAAGTTATCTTTAATATAACTCGATTTTATATATTATATATATAGCACAAATGATTATAAAATATAACCCTTTAGAATTAGTTCTTGTGAATAATTTTACAAATATTAATATATTGTGATTTTAACACTTGCAAATTAAGTTTTTTCGGATAAAATAAGAATTACTCACATCCTCAAATGGCAAAGTCATTACTTGCCGCAAAATGTGAAAGGAAAGAAAAATGGCAAATATTAAATCTGCTAAGAAAAGAGTATTAATCGCTGAAAAAAACAGAGTAAGAAATGTTGCGTTCAAAACATCAATTAAAACAGCGGTTAAAAAAGTGTTAGAACTTGCAAAAGGCGATGACAAAGAAGCTTTGAACAAAGCAATGTCAAGAGCATATCAATTATGCGACAAAGCCGTTTCAAAAGGTATTTTGCACAAAAATACCGCAGCAAGAAAAAAATCAAGATTAACACTTGCCGTAAACAAATTAGCAAAATAAGATTAAAAGCCTATAAAAAGCGCCTCAATAGAGGTGCTTTTTTATTGCAAAAAATCAGAGTTTTTGTTATAATTCATTTATAAAAGAAGGAGAAAGCTTATGAAGAATGAAAAATTTTTCCAAAACGGGGGGGGGCGTCTCCTCTAAGTAGTAATAGAGCGGCATTTGGCAATGTATGCCCGTTGATTTATAATATAAATATGAATAATTATAAATCATATAAGGGTTTTACGCTTGCGGAAATTAGTAGGTTGGGCATACTTGCCCAACAAGAGATTCCGAACCGAGTTTGGAATGACAAAAAGCTTTTTCCTCTCCCACAAGGGGCGAGGAATGGTTTTTCAAAACATGCTGCCTTTACTTTAGCGGAGGTGTTAATTACTCTTGGAATAATCGGAATAGTTGCGGCAATGACAATCCCGACACTTGTTGCAAATTACCAGAAAAAACAGACTTTGGTAAAATTAAAACAAACATATTCAATATTGTCGCAAGCCTTAACAATGGCACAGGTTGAGCATGGTGATACATCAACTTGGGATGTCTCAGGTATAAGAGGCGGCGATGCTCTTGATCCGAATTTTCCAAAAGAGGAAAAACTAACGGATTTTTCTCAGAAATATTTGCTGCCGTATATGAAAGTGGCAAAAGATTTTGGTTATACAACAGGTTCTGCTATAGGTTATGATGGCAGGTATACTCCTATATCCGGTAAATATTATAATAATCAGGGATATATGTTTTTACTTTCTAATAATGTGTATGTCAATGTTGCTTTTAGTGGTCGATGCACTGAATATGATGATGACGGCAGTTGTATAGCACGTAAGTTCGGAAATATTGTATTTTTAGTTGATGTGAACGGATTTAATAAGCCTAATACTATGGGTAAAGATTTGTTTTATATGCAGTTTGATGTTGTAGAAAAGAAATTTTCCATGATGGGTTCTGATACTGATAGGACAGCTCTTTTGAATACCTGCAAAACCGACAGCGGATCACAATTTTGCGGTCAGCTTATATTTATTGACAACTGGCAGATTAAAGATGACTACCCGTGGTATTAATTGTAAATTAATATTTTATAAAGATATGTTTTTGCGGTGTTTATGTAGTATAATTAATTCAAAAAGGAAATTATTATGCAGGAAACACCGGAAAGAAAACAGATAAAAAATATAGATTTTAATTGTGATTTGGCGCAGAGTTTCGGCGTTTATAAAAACGGCTCCGAATACAGATTGCTGGATTACGTAAGCTCCGTGAATAT
>CALVER010000141.1 GCA_944326625.1 Candidatus Gastranaerophilales bacterium
GTTGTTCAACAGGCAAAAAATATGAATTGTGATATGATAGTTTCGCATCACCCGTTGTTTTGCGTTCCTTTTGAATATAAAGATATCAATATTTATTGCGCACACACAAATCTTGACCGCGCGCAGGGCGGGACAACGGATGAACTTATTAAAATTTTGGGTTTGAATAATAATGTAATCATGTCCGATGATTTTGTCAGATATGTGGACGGTCAGTTTGATGTCAGTGCTTTTACGGAAAAGTTATGCCGTATTTCCAAAAATGTCCGCGTTGTTAATAATAAAAACGTTGAACGGATAAATAAAATAGCATTTTGCTCCGGCAGCGGCTCTGAATTTATTCAGGAAGCTGTAAAAAATGGCGCTGATGCTTTTGTGACAGGAGATATAAAGTTTCATACAGCTGTGGAGAGTCAGATTGTTTTGTTTGATATAGGGCATTTTGAAAGCGAAATACCTGTTTTGGGTGTTTTGGCAAAATTGTTGTTTAGTGAGGTGCGAACGGTTTTTGCAAATGAAAAAAGCCCTTTCAAATCCGTCTGAAATATTGACAATGAAATTTTACCTGATAAAATAAAAGATGTGACGCGCTGGGGCGTCGCCAAGTGGTAAGGCAGCTGGTTTTGGTCCAGCCATCCGGAGGTTCGAATCCTTCCGCCCCAGAATTAAAATATATATGAATTGCCCCTGAGGATTTTGCCAAAGGGGTTTTTAAATTTATTTTTAACTGTTTGTTTTAATTTTTATTACCGAAATAAATATTTTTTTTGGCAAAAATATTTTTCATAGGTTTTTTATCAGGTATGAAAATTCCTGTTGTTAAAATATTACCTGTGAAAAAAATACCCGATATTTTGTTTTATCATCCCCAAAATACAAACTCATACTATATGATAAGTGTTAAACAACGTATGAATGCGGGTTATATGAATGCCTTACCGGTTATTTTGAACGGGACGAAAACGTTTTATATAAATTGGCTTTTAATATATAAAAAACGTCAAGATTTCGGTACAAAGTTTTTGGATTTTGCCGTCAATTTGAGTAAACAATACGGATGCAAAGGTAATTTGATGTTAAAAGCTTCGACAACCGTTTTTGATCCGCATAACCCGCCGCATATTTTTTACAGAAAATACGGTTTTACCTGCGCGAATAAGAAATTTTTGAAAAAAATGGACAAATGTATAAGAAATAAAAAACAGCTTAATTACAGGCATACCCCTTCGGTGGATATGTTCTATCCGGATGTGTGTAATAAAAAAAGTTTTTTGCAAAGATTAAAAGATAAGTTTAAAAATTAAATCACGATTGATTATTTTTAAAATAAAAATGCTATCGCTTGAAGTTTAAATGTAAAACAGTTTTGCAGGTTGTAATTTTATATGCCTAAAAGGCATTTTTACTTATTTGATATAAGTATTTGTTATTTTTAATGATATGGTTCATAATAAATATATCAGGTGATATATGGCGGACATAAATAAATTTGCAGAATATATGAAAACTCAAAAAGTCGTAGAGTGCGGTACCGAGATTTTTGAAATGTTTGACGAATTAGCTCAGGAAGCGATGAAAATCACTTTTGAGATTAATCATAAATACCATACGCCCGATGAAATTCGTGAGCTTTTTTCAAAATTGACAGGCAAAAAAGTCGATAAAACTTTTCGCCTTTTCCCGCCTATATATACGGATTGCGGAAAAAATATTACGGTTGGTAAAAACGTATTTATAAATATGTGCTGTAAGTTTCAGGATCAAGGCGGTATAACAATCGGGGACGGCTGTCTTGTAGGGCATAATGTAACGTTCGCGACTTTAAATCATGATTTTAATCCTGAAAACAGAGCAAGTCTTCATCCTTCACCTATACAAATCGGTAAAAACGTATGGATAGGTTCAGATGTTACAATTTTGCCCGGCGTAACTGTCGGTGACGGAGCGGTAATCGGTGCAGGCAGTGTGGTAACGAAAAATGTCCCGCCGAATTCAATTGCAGCCGGTAACCCTTGTAGAGTAATCAGATATATCGGAGGTGAGAATGTTTAGAAAAATATTAATTTCATTATTGGTATTTATATTTGTTATAGGAGGTACTATGAGTATTGCAAAAAATAATGATTGGGACAAAACGTTCAAAAAGAGTAATAAAGTCGATGTAAAAAAAGTAAATTTTAAAAACAGATACGGAATTACATTAGTCGGAGATTTATATACTCCAAAAAACAAACCGTCTGACAAAATGGCTGCAATTGCAGTCAGCGGGCCTTTTGGTGCGGTTAAAGAACAGGCTTCGGGTTTATATGCTCAGACAATGGCGGAACGAGGATTTATAACCTTGGCTTTTGATCCTTCATATACCGGCGAAAGCGGCGGTGAACCGAGGAATGTTGCTTCTCCTGATATTAATACGGAAGATTTCAGCGCGGCTGTCGATTTTTTAAGCGTACAGGATAATGTTGATTCTGAAAAAATAGGTATTATCGGTATTTGCGGTTTTGGCGGATTTGGCCTTAATGCTGCGGCAATGGATACAAGGATTAAGGCAACAGTTCCTGTAACAATGTATGACATGACAAGAGTTTCCGCAAAGGGCTACTTTGATGCAATGGATGAAAATGCACGTTATGAGTTGAAACAAACTCTTAATAAGCAAAGAACCCTAGACTTTAAAAAAGGTACTTATGCAAAAGCATCCGGCCTGCCTGAAAAATTAACGGGGGAAGAACCGCAGTTTGTTCAGGACTATTACGGTTATTATAAAACCCCGCGCGGTTTTCATAAACGTTCAATAAATTCTAACGGAAACTGGAACACTACTTCTTCATTGTCATTGATTAATATGCCAATATTGTCATATAGTGATGAAATCCGAAGTGCCGTATTGATTGTCCATGGTGAAAAGGCTCACAGCCGTTACTTTGGCGAAGATGCTTTCAAAAAACTTAAGGGCAATAACAAAGAACTTTTGATTGTTGAAGGAGCCAATCATGTGGATTTATATGACAATCTTGAAAAAATACCGTTTGACAAGATTGAAGAATTTTTTAAACTTTATTTAAAGGAGTCTGAATAATGAAAAAGTTATTACTAATCATATTGGCAGTTATAATATGCGGAGGTAATTTTATTATGGCAAGAGAACTTCAACAGCCGTTTGCAAAAGGTGAAATTAATCCATACAGCGAGTTTTTTACCGGGATAACACATTTGAGCAGACTTGTTGCAAATGATAATATATGGAATTCATCAATAGCAAACGTAACATTTGATGCCGGTGCCAGAACAAACTGGCATAAACATTCAGGCGGACAAATCCTTCTTGTAACCGCCGGCGAAGGCAGATATCAGGAAAAAGGAAAAGAAATTCAAATTATTAAAAAAGGTGATGTTGTAAAAATTCCGCCCGAAGTCGTACATTGGCATGGCGCGGCACCGGATAGCGAGTTTGCCCATATTTCCATAGAGCCTAATTTGCCGGACAATCTGACAACATGGCTTGAGCCTGTTACTGATGAAGAATATAGAGGAAATTTATGATTAAAAAGATATTTGTGCTGCTTTTGGCTATTTTAATTTCACAAAATTTAATTTTGGCAAAAGTATTTAATAGTGAGGATAAATCAATGACAAGAACAGATATTTGTAAAAAGAATTATAATTTGTTGTTCGGCGGTGAAGCCTTATCCGCTGTCGGTGATGATCCGGAAATGTTAGCGATTTTGCAAAAATACATTTTCGGTGAAGTTTTTACTGTCGGCGAACTCGATATGAAAACAAGAGAGATGCTTACGGTTACATCTCTTGCGGTTCAGCAGACATTACCGCAGTTAAAAGCCCACATAAATGCAGCGTTAAACATAGGTGTGACGCCGGTTGAACTTAGGGAAGCCATTTATCAGTGTGCACCGTTTATAGGTTTTCCGAAAACATTGAACGCACTGGGTGTTTTAAATGAGGTTTTCAAGGAAAGAAAAATTACAACGCCGTTGAAATCCACCTTGACCGTAAGTGAAGATGAAAGATATGAGAGAGGTTTGGCAATCCAAAAACCGCTTTATGGTGATGAGATAGAAAAATCAATGAAAGGACTTCCTGAAAATATGGGTGCTGATGTCGCAAGATTTTTAACGGAAGTTTGTTTTGGTGATTTTTATACAAGAGAAGGTTTGGATTTGAAAACAAGGGAATTACTTGTTATAAGTATACTTGTTACAACCGGAAATAACGTAACCTTAAAAAGTCATATCAGAGGTAATATTAAGGTCGGAAATTCTAAAGAAACCGTTACTGCGGCTATAATTCAGTGTCTGCCTTATGTCGGTTTTCCGAATACTCTGGCTGCGCTCAGAACATTAAAAGAAGTTATT
>CALVER010000142.1 GCA_944326625.1 Candidatus Gastranaerophilales bacterium
GCGGATGTATACAGATATGATGTTAAAGATACCGGAAAAATTGTACCGTATTCAGAAAAGCTGTTAAACAACGCCCTTTTATATAACAAACTTGAATACACACCGTATAATATCGGTGATCCTGTAGAGGAGGATTAATCAGGCAAAATTTCAGACACAATATCCTGTGCCGTAATTTTAAGACAATCCAATTCGGCGCAGGTTGTCTGTCTTTTTTCCCAAAGGCAGGGCTTTAAAGGACACATGTCATGCGCTTTAATCGGAATAACTTCAGGCGGGATAAGTTTTTTGTCATCAGTCGGCCCGAATATTGCAAAAGTTCTTGTCCCCGTTGCAACCGCCACATGTAAAGGCGCCGAATCCGAACACAGAAATATTTCCGCTTTTCCGATAAGTTCTGCAAGCTCGCGAAGATTGCGCGTTTTGCCGTATAGATTTTCAAAATCGTTTGTTTTAACGGTTTTCAAAATAGTTTCAATACAATCTTTGTCATCAGGCCCTCCTGCAAGCAGAACTTTTTTCCCTTTTTTAACCAACAAATCAATTGTTTCCGCCCAAATTTCAGCAGGAATTGTCTTTATCATGCCTTTTTGAACACTCATTTTGCTGACACCGGGATGAATAAGTACGGAATTAGGGATTTTTTCCTGTGCCGGAACATTTATACAAGGACGCTCCGTAACATTATTTGTAACAGGCGTCACCAAATCGTGATACATCTTTGCCGCATACTGGTTTTTATTCAACGGAACTGCACGGGTTAAAAGTTTTTGGCTCAAAACACCGCAATCGTAGCCGTAGCGTTTTTTTGCACCCGTAAGATACAAAATTATACTCATAAATTTATTCCCGCCTGCAGTTATCGCAAGGTCAAAACCGCGGGTGCGGGCTGTAAATATTAATTTTAAAAGTTCAATATACTTGTTCTTGTTTTTTATATCAACCAAAATCAAATCGTCAATTACATCCGTCAAATCCCTGACGCTTTTGCTGCGCGGTTCAAGCGCAAGGGTAATTTTTGCATCGGGAAATTCTTTTTTAAGCGAAATCAGAGCGGGCAAAAACAAAATCTCATCACCTATTCCGCCAAAATTCACCGCAAGTATTTTGTTAACTTTTTCCATAAATTAATTATAACCCAAAAATTTGTTGTATAATAGCCGTATGGTTAATAAAGTTACAACCGCAACCGTGATAGGTTTAAACGCTTATGAAGTTTCCGTTGAAACAGACGTCCAGAACGGTCTGCCGTCATTTTCGGTTGTCGGTTTGCCTGATGCGGCCGTAAATGAAGCCCGCGACAGAGTGCGTTCAGCCGTTAAAAATTCGGGTTTCACTTTTCCTAACAGAAAAATAGTTATCAACCTTGCGCCGGCTGATTTGAAAAAAGCCGGAACGAGCTTTGATTTATCTATTGCTGTCGGAATTTTAGTTGAAGAAGGTGTTTTGGAAACAGAACAGCTTAAAGATTATGCTTTTGCCGGCGAGCTTTCTCTGAACGGAGATTTACGCGGGGTAAGAGGGGTTTTGCCGATTGTTATGGGTTTAAAAGAAATCGGGGTAAAAAATGTTATTGTGCCGGAAGCTAACGCAAAAGAAGCAGCATTAATCGACGGGATCAATGTTTTTGGTGCAAACTGCCTCGGGGATGTTGTTAACCATTTTATTGAAACCCCGTTAAAACAATTTAAAATTGATATAAATACATATCTTTCCGACACAAAAGAGAATTTTGAATATGATTTTAAGGACGTAAAAGGCCAGCAAAAAGCTAAACGGGCACTGGAAATTGCGGCAGCCGGAGGGCATAATCTTCTTATGACGGGTTCTCCCGGCTCCGGCAAAACTCTTATGGCAAAATGTTTTGCATCAATTCTGCCGCCTCTGGAATTATCGGAAGCGCTGGAACTGACCAAAATTTACAGTATCTGCGGACTTTTATCCGCGGATAAGCCTTTAATGACAAAACGTCCTTTCCGCGCAGTTCACCACACAGCCTCCGCAAACGGGATTATCGGAGGGGGAAGTAACCCCATGCCCGGAGAAATTACGCTTGCGCACAGAGGAGTGCTGTTTTTGGATGAAATGGTTGAATTTCCGAGGAATGTTCTGGAGGTCTTAAGACAGCCTCTTGAGGACGGAGAAATCGTCATATCACGGGCAAAACACTCAATTAAATATCCTGCGAAATTTATGCTTTTGGGCGCAATGAATCCGTGCCCGTGCGGGTTTAAAGGTGACAGAGAAAAACAATGTACGTGTTCGGAATTTATGGTCAGCCGCTATCTCGCAAAACTTTCGGGGCCGCTTCTGGATAGAATAGACTTGCAGATTGAAGTTCCAAGACTAACAGCAAATGAACTTTTAAATATTGACAATAATGCCGAACCCTCTGCCGAAATCAGAAAAAGAGTTATAAAAGCCCGTCAAATTCAAGCGGAAAGATATAAAAACGAAAATATTTTAACGAATTCCGAATTAACCTCCGAATTAATCAAAAAATATTGCCCGATTGACGAACAATCACAGGCAATATTTAAAACAGCTATTGTAAAATATCAATTATCGGGCAGACGTTATGACAGGATTTTAAAACTTGCCAGAACAATTGCGGATCTGGATAATTCACGGGACATTCAGCAGTCACATTTGATGCAGGCTCTGCAATATAAAATGTTTGACCCTAAATAGTTAAATCAAATGACGGGCCGTCAATTTCAACGGGCTTTACGTCGTCAATATATTCAACCTCCGGATCAATTTTTTTCAAAAGCCGTCCGATAAATGTGTCCGCACCGCCCTGACCGCCGTCTTTTCCGACAATAACCATTGCATCTTTATCACACATGCAGGCAGCTTTGCCAAAATCAAGTTTATCTGCTGCTTCCTGAGGTTTCATAAGATTAAACCCCTTAACTTCAAAGTATTTATTTAAAGGCTCAAGATATTTTGAAATAGGCACCTCTTTGTAAGGAATTCTCGTAGAACCGAAACTCGGACAATTATTTACACTACCAATCATAAATGACTCCTTTTACTTTGATTAAAATAACTGAATAAAATTATTGCTATATTTTTGGAATATATTAATTTTTTTTAAGCTGTCAGGTGTAAAAATCCTGCAAAAAGTCCCACCACAGCAGATACTGCAAGATAAAACAGCGGATCATGCTTTTGTTTTACACTGATAAAAAATAAAATCGCAAGCAAAAACATCCCCGGCAGGTTGGCATTATTCATAAACATATCTACCGCAACAGCTGCTAAAAGCCCGCACCCCGCAGGTTTCAGAGCATAAATTGCAGCTCTGACATTTCTGTTTGACTCAAATTGTTCCAAAAATTTTGAAATTAAAATTACAAGGATATAAGAAGGCAGGATTACGGATGTTGTCGCAACAAGCGCACCCAAAATTCCCGATGTGGTAAATCCTGCAAATGTTGCTACATTTACCCCGACAGGCCCGGGAGTTATTGAGGATATTGCAATCATATCAGTTAATTGTTTAACGGTATACCATTGCTGATTTTCCGCTATATGGTATAAAAACGGCAATGTCGCATATCCGCCGCCGAATGAAAATAAGCCTATGTGGAAAAATTGTATGAAAAGATTCAGATAAATCACTATTCACACTCCTTTTCTGCTGGCTGCTCCGTGTATTTTTTATAAAGAATTCCTGAAATTATAGACAAAATTATAATCAAAGCAGGCGATACATGAAAACACGTCGACAAAATAAATGCCGCAAAAAACACAATGCAGGTAAACTTATCAACAATACTTTTGTTCCACATTTCTTTTGTCGCAAGATAAACCAGCAAAATTACACCAATACCGACTCCCCAAAAAATACTCTGGATAAAAGTCCAATGAACAATTTCTTCAAGCATGCTTGCAACAAGAATTATTGCCAGAAATGCAGGAGTTACAATTCCTAAAACTGCAGCGAGCGCTCCGACCTGCCCGCGGAGTTTATACCCTACAAAAATAGACATATTAGCTGCAATAATTCCCGGAACAGACTGCCCCAGTGCGTAATACTCACATAATCCATCGGAATCTATCCATCCTTTCTTATCAACAAGTTCGGCCTGCAAAAGCGGTAATATTACATAACCGCCGCCTAAAAGCAGTGTCCCGACTTTGAAAAATGTCTTGAATATCGTGTAAAATGACTTGTCCATACGTTTATCATAGCATAAACAATGTTGAATTGTTTACATACAAATTTTTACACTGTCTCTAAAATAAATGCATCACTGTTAAAAAATAATTAATAATTCAAGGATTTAAAGAATTTTATATTATCATAATAATAGGAGATAAATATGCAATACAAAGATTATTACGAAATATTGGGAGTAAAACG
>CALVER010000143.1 GCA_944326625.1 Candidatus Gastranaerophilales bacterium
TCTTTTACATCTTCGGGAATAAATTTGTCAACCCATTTTGCGGCAACTGTTTTTTCACGCGGGGAATATGCAGCGACATTGCAGTAATCAAGCTCAAATTCATCAATTGCGGTCAAAGTTTCTTCAAACTGTTCTTCTGTTTCGCCCGGAAAACCCGCTATGAAATCGCTTGTTATCGTAACATCCGGAACCATTTCACGGACTTTTTTAACAATAGCGCCGTATTCCTCTCTTGTATAGCGCCGGTTCATTTTTTTCAAAACCTCTGTTGATCCTGACTGCATCGGAATATGAAAATATTCACATACCTTGTCAAGCTCGACAACAGTACTGATAAGTTCATCCGTGATATCCGTCGGATATGAGGTTACAAATCTTATCCTGAAATCTCCGTCCAGCGCGTCTAAATCACGCAGAAGATCAGCCAATCTATAGTTTTTATCTTTGAAATCTTTTCCGTAGCTGTCAACATTCTGACCGAGAAGTGTAATTTCCTTATGCCCTTCTGCCAGCGCGTCTTTTGCCTCTTGAATTATAACTTCGGGAAGTCTTGAACGTTCTCTGCCGCGGGTATAAGGCACTATACAATATGTGCAGAAATTGTTACAGCCTTCTGTTATATTAACCCATGCATTGACGGATTTTACACGTTTAATCCCGAAACCGCGGGTGTCCTCGGTTTTATGGGTTTCCGTGCATTCGCAAACTTTTTCGCCGTTTTCAACAGCCTTGATTATCTCGGGAAGTTTATAAATATTATGGGTGCCTAAAACAAAATCCACATAAGGCGCGCGCTTAAAAAGCTTTTCAGCCTTTTGCTGGGCTACACATCCGCAAAAACCGATTTTCAAATCCGGATTATTCTCCTGCTTCCACTTGCCCCAGACGCCAATCAAACTATATGCTTTATCCTCGCTCAATTGTCTTATTGAGCATGTGTTAACCATTAATAAATCCGCACTTTTAGGGTTTTCAACTTCTTCATAACCGAAATGCGACAGCATACCGAGCATTCTTTCGGTATCTGATTTATTCATCTGGCAGCCCATTGTTTCAATATAAACTTTTTTCATAACTTCCTTTCAATATATTACGATTATAATACAAAAATATTGTTATAACTTGACTTTTCTGCCATAAAATAATATGCTGAGATTAGTCGTTTGGAATTTTGGAGTTTATTATGGGGTTAAGAAGACACAACATGTTAACGGTTTTAGAAGATAAAACCAATGAATTCAGTGACAGAATAGCACTTGGAATAAGAACACCTCTCGGGTGGAAAGAATTTTCCTACAAAGGCATCGGGCTTTTGTCAAGAAAACTCGCAAGCCATTTGATAATGAAAGTTCAAGTGAAAAAAGGCGAACGGGTGGCAATTTTATCGGAATCCAAACCCGAATACGGAGCATGCGTTTTTGCATCAATTATGGCAGGTATGACCGTTGTGCCTCTGGATATTAAATTAACAAAATACGAACTTGTATCAATTCTTTCGGACTGCGAACCGACCGTTATGCTTGTGTCACAAACTTTTGTCCAGATGGCGCTTGAACTTCAAAAAGAAATCCCGTCGCTTAAAAATATCTTTGTAATTGATGAGCCGTCATACAACCTCGGCTTAACAAGTATTTACGAATTTGAAAATATTTATGAGTGCAAATGGCGCCACAGAAGCTCTAAATCAACGGCGCTAATAATTTACACCTCAGGTACAACCGGTGCCCCAAAAGGAGTTGAAATAACTTTTGCCAATATGTTCACCCAATTGGACGATTTGGAAGTCGCACTGAATGCTATTCTTCCTGACCGAAAAGTTACGGTATTATCAATTTTACCGATGAATCATTTATTTGAACTCACGGTAGGTTTTTCAACGTTTCTTAACTTCGGATTTTCCGTATATTATACCCAGAGCCTGAAACCTAAAGATATTTTAAGCATTATGGTCGAAAAAAAAGTCGACTTTATGATTGTTGTACCTGCGTTTTTAAAACTTTTAAAAACAGCAATTGAATCAGAATTGCATAATTCGTCACAATTTACGCAGACAGTTTTTAAATTTATGTATAATCTTGCAAAATTTATTCCGTCCTATACTATCAAAAAACTTATGTTCAAAAAAATTCATGACAAATTCGGCGGACACTTTATGGGCTGCATATCAGGCGGGGCGCCGTTGGATGTCGCAGTCGGACAATTCTTTGAAAGAATCGGCATAAAAGTTTATCAAGGCTACGGTCTATCCGAAACAAGCCCCGTCGTATCGGTTAACACCAACAAACGCGGAGATCTTGCCTCAGTCGGACAGCCTTTGCAAAGCTATGAAGCAAAAACCGACCCCGAAACAGGCGAGCTGCTCCTCAAAGGTCCCTCTGTTATGAAAGGCTACCATAACCAGCCAGAACTCACATCTGAAGTTATTGACGAAAACGGCTGGCTGCATACCGGCGATATCACAAATATTACGCCAGACGGGCATATTTATATTACCGGAAGAATTAAAAATATGATTGTCCTCTCCGGAGGCAAAAAAGTATTCCCCGAAGAAGTCGAATCCGTAATAGAAAAAAGCGACTACATAGCAGAAGTCTGTGTCCTCGGCACCTCAAGAACCTTCGGTTCCAAAGACGGCACCGAAGAAATTACCGCAGTAATTGTCCCAAAAGATTACTTGTACGAAAAATATGACGAAAATACCATTGAGTCGCTGGTTAAAAATGACGTGAAACTTTTGTCACAGCAATTAACCCAATACAAACGACCCACTAATCTCATTATAAACAAAGAACCTCTACCTAAAACAACAACCAGAAAAGTTAAACGAAAAGAAGTTAAAGAATTGATTAATGCATAAAAAAGGCGCCGGAACAAATTGTTCCGGCGCCTTTTTCTCAATTTTTATGAAAAATATCTTTTCAAAAGTCCGTCAAAACCTTTACCATGACGAGCTTCATCTTTTGCCATTTCATGAACTGTGTCATGAATTGCATCATAACCCAATTCTTTAGCGCGTCTGGCAATTGCCAGTTTGCCTTCGCAAGCACCGTGTTCAGCTTCTGCACGAAGTTCAAGGTTCTTTTTCGTTGAATCGGTTACAACTTCACCAAGCAATTCCGCAAATTTTGCGGCATGTTCGGCTTCTTCAAATGCATATCTTTTGTAAGCTTCAGCAACTTCCGGATAACCTTCTCTTTCCGCTACTCTTGACATGGCAAGATACATACCGACTTCGGTACATTCACCCGTAAAGTGTGCCCTCAAGCCTTCCATTACTTCTTTATCTTCAACTACGCCGTCGCCAACTTTGTGTTCGCAAGCATAAACTTTATCTCCGCCGCCTACAGCCTTGAAAGTTGTTGCTCCGCATAAAGGACATTTTTCAGGTGCCTTATCTGCTTCCGTTGACCAACCGCATACTGTGCATACATATTTCATATCTTACCGCCTTTCTTTTTACATATTTAATTCTATCACAGCAAATTTAATTTGTAAAGTGAGAATTATTCTCATTTTTAATTTTTGTTAAAACTATGCCGTTGCTCCTTAAATTGTCCTCGCAATAAACGGCAAGGCTCACGACACAACGAAAATTCAAAAAAAAGACCTCTTTTAAGAGGTCAAGGTTGGTTATTTTTTAGGTTATATAGTATTATGTCAGTTTCTCTTTTGTACTTTTTTTAATTACCCTCAAGATTCGTTATTGCCCAGGTTGAATAAAAAGTTTACAAAAATTAATATTATAAATTGTATAATATTACTATGTGGATAAGATTTAAAAAATGGTTTTTGTCAAATATTCTGCGCAAAAAATATTACCGCACCGGCAAATGCAAAGCCTGCGGCAAATGCTGCACACAAATTTACGTCAAACACTATAAACACGTTCTGCAGGATGAAAAAGAATTCAAAAAACTACAATATCTCCATGGTTTTTATGCAAACCTTAAAATAATCGGCAAAGACGACATCGGACTTATTTTTGAATGCCAGAATCTTGACCCTGTAACGCACAAATGCAAAATTCACAAACGCCGCCCCGGAATTTGCCGCCGCTACCCTCAGGAAGAACTTTTCTCTATGGGCGGTGCCCTGTCTGATGATTGCGGATACAAAATGGAACCCATTGTCCCGTTTAAAGATGTAATGAAAAAACTGTCAAAACGAAAGCTAAACATCCGATAATTGACTCAACTTCAAAAAACTGCTATAATTCAAATGTTACACAACAAACGGAGGTTTAAAAAATGGGCGCAAATACGCATTATGACTACATTTCATCCAGGGGGGGGGGG
>CALVER010000144.1 GCA_944326625.1 Candidatus Gastranaerophilales bacterium
TTTTCTCGGCTTTGACTTTTTCGTGTAAAAAAGCTTGGCCAATCTTCAATCATTTTACAGGTATATAACCCGCAAAATCAATGTTACCAACAACAAAATTGTTTGTCAATATTTTTTGAAACATTTTTTAAATATTTTCGTCGTTGAAAGAGAGAGAGGATTGGAAGATGAATGACATTTTATTTCAGGATTTGCAATATACTATTGAAGATGAGCGTCTTGACGACGATGAGTTAGCGGAAGATAATCCGAAAACATTTAACTCAATTTCGCACGATGATGATATTTTGCAGATGTATTTGAAAGATATCGGTAAAATTAAGCTGTTATCCGGCAAGCAAGAACGCGAGCTGGGGCGTCAGATTAAGGAAAACAAGTCCGAAATAGCCAAACGTAAACTTATTCAGGCAAACTTGCGGCTTGTTGTCAGTATTGCAAAAAAATACATCGGGCAGGGCGTGTTGTTTATGGATCTTGTGCAGGAAGGCTCATTGGGGCTTATTAAGGCTGCCGAAAAATTTGACTATTCCAGAAATTTCAAATTTTCGACTTATGCGACCTGGTGGATTAAGCAGACTATAATCCGCGCCATTTCCAACAATTCCCGCACTATTAGAATTCCTGTGCACATGGCGGACAAAATTCGCAAATACAAAAAACTTTATACTCACCTGTCAATTTCATTGGGCAGAGAACCCACAGACGACGAAATTGCCGAAAAAATGGGAATTCCCGTAAAAAAATTAACAGCCGTAAAAAAAGCGATTATAAAAGAACCCATAAGTCTCGAAACCCCTGTCACAGACGACCTGAACATAGGAGATTACGTCGAAGATAAGAGTTATAATTCGCCGGAAGTCCAGACCCGAAACAATATCGTAAAAGGCAGTATTGAAAATCTTCTTGCAAGCTTAAGCGAGCGCGAACGCAAAATTATTACCTGCCGCTTCGGAATTAACGGCGAAAAGACCAAAACCCTCGAACAACTCGGAGAAATTATGGGCTATTCAAAAGAACGAATACGACAGCTGGAAGACACTGCTTTAAGAAAAATTCGCGAAAAAGAAGAATTCCGGCACTTTAGGGATTTTATTGAAGAATAGCCCGCGTTTCGGATTTGACGGAAAGCTTGACCGGCAATCAGTAATGCGGAAAAACTTCGTCAATATGCTTTTGGTAATCTTCAACATTAAAAAATCCGATTGCAAATTCCGCTGAATTCGGGCCTGATTGCTGCGCTTGGGGAACTTCAACAGGCGGGCCCGCGGGAGTTGACCGCGACGGGTTATGAGGGTTGGAAATTACGCCCGTGCTTCTCAAAATCGTCACGGAAAGCCCGTTTTTAAAAACTTCGTATTCGGTCAAACCTTTGGTGATAATGCCGAGGCCTTGCGCCCATACCATTCTCTGCATCGGTGCAAAATTCGTTTTGACCTCAATTCCGCGTTTTTTGGGAAGATGCTGCAGCATGTCGTAATCCGGATCAAATTCCCTGCGGATAATCGTGTTCATGTCCTCGGAATATGTCTCCCGAACCGGCTCCGGCATCAAAAATCTTACCTGCCAAAGTTTATCCTTTAACGTGTTTTCCCAATTAATCGCAAAATGCAAAAGACTTTCGCCGCGTTCAAATTTGACGTCGAAAAAGCTTGTTTTAATTGTATTTCCGCTGATTTCAAAAATCTCGGCAGTTTTTCCGTAATCACCCTCGACAGCACCGAAATTATACGTGTCGCCTTTGTCTTCGCGGATTACAAACTCAATTTGCACCCCGCCTGCCAAAAGTTTTCCGTTCTCAAGTCTTATATCCAGATCAGTGCGGGATTTCGGGGATTTTTTAAGCGTATAAACAGTTGTGTAATCCTCTGTGACAGGGATTTTTTGGGTATCATACAGAATTGAATTATCAAACCCCTGTTCGATTTTCACGACTTCATAACCCGGAATAGGCACGACAGAACGCATTACGGGCGTTTTGAAATGATGTTCAAGCCTCAATTCTTCGACAATAGTATTTGCGATTTGGATAATTTTTTCATAGCGGGTTATGTTCTCTGCGTGAACCAAATCTGTTGAACAGCCGCAAATGCTGTCGTGTGCCTGATTTTGCAGGAGAAGTTTATAAGCATATTCAATTGCAGCGTCATATTTTGAACCGTAAGATTTTTGGAGTCTGTCGGTTTCTTCAAGCATATAAGAGCATTTTACGTTGTATTGTTTAAGCTTCATCCGTGCTGAATATGCCCCGGGCAGAATAAACGTTTTGGAATTATCCCGCAATTCGTCGTCAAAATGCGTTTCAAACCTGACTTTTTCAAAGTAATCAAACGGCGAACCAAGTTCGATTTCGTAATTTGAAAGCAATTTATTCACATCCTCAACCTGTTTTGCGATATTTTTTTCAACCCCGAGGTGGTCGGCGCCGATGGGCATGAGAATGTAATCAGAGGCTTTTGGCGCAATTTTGTCCAAATCTTTTTCAAGCCACCCGGCTTTTTCTTCAATAGAAATCGGAGCGGAAAATATATCCATAAAATACCCGCGCACAAGGTTAACTGTATTTACACCGTTAAAAACAAAATCCGCCGGCAAATCCCCGACCCCGCGCCAGACCATAGCCTTATTAATCCCGAATTCTTTCAAAATCGGCGGAATATTTTTGCTGTGCCCGAAAGTATCCGCAAGATATCCTATAAAATCCTCACAGCCAAAGTCTCTCGAAATCTTCAACCCGATTTCCAAATTCTTTTCAAAACACTTTTTGTCAGTCAAAAATTCATCGACAAGACAGTAAAACGGCCCGATAAAAAGCTTTTTTGCCGCAATAAATTTCCTAATTTGAGGTTCTTTTTCCGGCCTTAATTCAAGGTAATCCAGAAGCGCCGCGACCTGTCCGTCAAAATAAAATGACGGGATAGAGCCTTCTTCAAGCATTTCAAGAACATTATCAAAAACCCTCAAAAGCCTGAGCCTAAAAACTTCAAATTCCCTGTACCATTCTCTGTCCCAGTGGGTATGCAGATATGCGATTACTTTCTTTTTCATAACCGAATTTTAGCATAATTTTCATAATCGTGCAATTTGTGAAGGCATTAAGGAATAATATGCACACCTGCACCCATGTCACCGTAGCGTCTGCCCCAGCTCTGGCGGTAGGAACCGTTAACACGCTGTGCAGATGAAGGGTTATAGCCGTTGTAGGGGCTGTAATATCCGTTATTATACGGATAAATCTGCGGAGAATAACCGGTGGGCATTCCGACGAACTGCCTGTTCATAAAATTTGTAAAAGAGCCGGCAAGACTTCGGATACCGCCGGTTGTAGGCGGCAGTGCGAAATAGGGATCATCCGGAATAACGGTTGAAAAGGCGTCTTGCGAATTATTGTAGTGTGAAACAGCCTTAGACAGCATATCATAGCGGCTGTTGATATCACCGTTTTGGATTGTGCCGAAAATTTGTTCTTCAAGCCTGGAAATTCTGTTTTCGGCAGAATCGTCCGAAAAAGTTCGGCGAAAAACTTTTTTTTCCATTTTGTTCAATTTTTTGTTAACGGCAGAATTTGCGGTGAGGTTGTTATTTTTGTAATTAACGATAATATTATTCACGCGCTGCTCATAGGACATAGCGGGATATGTGCGGTTAAACACGGTTTTTTCAAGCCTGTTGAGCCTAACATCAATATGCTGGTTTTCGTAGGTTTGGCCGAGAATACTTTTTTCGGCTTTAGTAATCAGATTAAGGCTGCTGATTTTTTGCGGAGTTTTTTGGTGTTTTGGCTGCAGGGGCTGCAGGGGCGGAAAACCGTCTCTGGCATAGTCAAAAGGCTTTGTATAACCTGATAAAGCAAACGAAATTACAACAAGCAGGAGACAAAATTTTTTCATAGGTAATCCTCATTTCAAAACGAATTTAAAATAAAGTTACAAAAAAAACATTAGACATGCGGGGAAAAAATAAATAAAAAGAGTTGACAATAAATTATGTTCCTGATAGACTAAAATCATTGACGACAAAAGTCAAGATGAATAGCCGATAAGCGCTTGTAGCTCAGCAGGTAGAGCACTCCCCTTTTAAGGGATAGGTCGCGCGTTCGAATCGCGCCAAGCGCAAAATAAAAGAGGACATAATGTCCTCTTTTATTTTGCTGTTTTGTTAAGATGAAAACGCTTTTTGCGTTCGAGCGACCTGCGAGCAGAGTGCGGAGGCTTGAGTGTGCAAAGAACAAAGTTCTTGAAACACTCAACCGTAGTCACGTTTAATGCGAGCAGGTCAAGACTATCGCGCCAAGCGCA
>CALVER010000145.1 GCA_944326625.1 Candidatus Gastranaerophilales bacterium
CCCCCCCCCCTGGATGAAATGTAGTCATAGTGCGTATTTGCGCCCATTATTTTTACCTCCGTTTATTATGTACAGATTTATTCTAGCAAATTTTTTGTATTTTGGCAACATTTAAAAAATTTTTAATGTGTAAACCAAATGTAACAACTTATGATTTCGCATTAAAGTTTTTTTATATCTAATCCGTATTTTTAGATGTGTAGCAGAGGTATTTATATTGAAAATTACTAATTTTGAAATATATATTCCTAAACAGCCGCAGGTTCCGGACGAGTCTAAACCTTCAAATCAGCCGTCGGATACCTTAAAGCATAATACGCAAAAACCTTTGCACACTCAAAATATGACACAGGAAGTGGTTATTGATTCAACCATAAATGTCCCGCCGGGCAGTCATCTTGTTCAGCCGAAAGAAACTTTATACAGTATTGCAAATCATTACGGGACAACGGTTGCTGAAATCATAGCCCTTAATCCGGATTTGGCAACTGATAAAAACGGTAATAAAATTATTAAATCAGGCTCCGTAATTAAGGTCATGCAGCCGCAAATTAGTCAAGAAACTTCATGCGTGTCCGATGAAGAACTTGTTTACGGTTCATGGAAAATTGAAGCCGGCAAAGGCGCGTATTCAGTTATGACGAAGTTTAACCTGTTCCGTGAAGAATTGGAACTTCTAAACCCGGAAATTGACCTGAATAATATTAAAAAAGACGAAATTTTTAAAGTCCCCGGCTATAAAGTTAAAACCGGTGACTCAATGTATGAAATAGCTAAATCTCATGATATTACAATTGAAATGCTCAAAGAATTAAACCCCGGTCACAGCGAAACCTTAAAACCCGGTGAAATTCTTAATGTGCCTAAGCTGGCGGGACAGGAGCTTAAATCCGAAGTGCCCGCAGAAGTGTCTGAAGAAGTTCCCGAAACAATTTCGGAACAGCCCGAAAGACTGACTCATACGGTTAAAAACGGAGAAGCGCTTTCCAAAATCGCAGAAAAATACAATGTTCCTATGTGGGCACTTATGCTGCATAATGATATTGAAAATGAGGATAGAATATTTAAAAATCAAATTCTTGAAATCCCTACAGAAGAAGAAATTTCTCAATTGGAAGCCCTTAAAAATAAACCCGAAGAAAAACCCGCGACTTATAAAGTCCAAAAAGGCGATACCTTATCCGAAATCGCTTTAAAACACAATGTTTCCGTAGAGAATTTGAAAGAATGGAATAATTTAAAAAGTGACAAGCTGGATATCGGTAAAGTCCTCCGGATTTCAAAGCCTGACGATACGGCAACACATGCGCTACAAGCCCGTAATGTGCAATATACAGTAAAAGCAGGTGACGTTCTGTCTAAAATTGCACTGAAATACGGTGTTTCAACAGCCTCAATAATGTATAAAAATAATATTCAAAATCCGAAACACATTCAACCAAATCAGGTTATAATTATTCCTGACAAAACAGAAGCCGCTGAACTTGAAGCCGCCCAAAAGGCAATAAAATCTCAGCAAAATTCCCAGGCTCCGCAAAGAAAAAAAGTTTCCGATTCAAAATCAGTTAATACGCCTTCAAATACGATTTCCGCTAACCGCGGCATTGTAGTTCATAAGGTTAAACGGGGTGATACACTTTCTGATGTCTCAAAAAAATACAATATCCCCGTAAAAGATTTAATGCTTTATAATGATAACCTCAGAGGAGTAAAATCTTCAGACAAGCTTTCGGAAAAAGAGATTAAAACAGTCAGAATTATAGCCACGAAAGATGCAGTAATTGATGCAACCGGTGTAAGCGAAGAATTTATTAATGATTTGATTTCCATAGAAAAAAAACGTAATCGTTTATATAATGACGATTGCGGTATCCCTACAATCGGAATCGGTCATAATACAAAAGCACACGGTGATACAAGTTTTTACCGCGGCAAAACTCTTTCCGATAATCAGGTATATAGTCTTTTAGCCAGAGATATTTTTGATGCTCAAAATAAAATCCGTAAAGCAATCGGCAAAGACGCTTTTGATAGCCTGTCACGAGGTCAGAAAGAAGCGCTTTACGGTTTAGTATTTAATACCGGAGGCTTGCATGGCAGTCCTAAGCTTGCCGAAGCTTTGAAATCCGGCGATTATGTCGAAGCTGCGTGCCAGATGGATCAGGCATGCGGAACAATAAACGGCAGGCAGCAGGTACTTCCCGGCTTGGCAAAGCGCAGATTTATGGACATTGCAAGATTTATTGAAGGCTCAAGATTTTCAAGAAGTGAAGTAAAAACAATAATGAGTGCACTTCAAACGTTGTATAACAAAGGTTTCAATAATATTGAAAGAGAAAATACTAAAGTCGATTATAATGCTTATGCGAAAAAGTTCCTTGGAAGTTATATTGATAAAGGCTGGATTACTCTGAGAAGTTAGTAATAATTTCGCCTACGACTTTGCCGTGAATTGTTTTGATTGTTCTGTCAAAAGGTATATTATCAGCCCAGTGAAGATTTTTCAAAATGTCAATAACCACCAGTTCGCGTGCTTTCATATCGCTGTCGCAGATTTTTACGGCAAATCCTTCTTCCTTTTCGGTGTTAACCACAATACAAAGTCCGCCGGCTCCGACTTTTGCTATTATGTTTTTTGAATTTTGAATAATTTTTGTATCGGTTCTGTCTTCGCCGCCTATGATGTATGGTTTGTTTAAAAAAGCATTTGTAATTTTTTCATAAACCGGATTGCAAAAAAGGTTCAGGTAGCCTTTTACCATATTGAAAAGCGGCATTGAATGAATAGGCACCCCGCATCCGTCAGACGTTACGGGATAATTTTGTTTGATTTCGCACAAATCGTAAATTTTTTGTTTTATAAGTTTTTGTAAAGGATGATTAATGTCATCATAAGTCAATATATCCCAGCCGTTCATTACACATAATCCCAGCATCATTATGTGTTTTCCCGAACAATTGTTGTGGAAAATATTTTCAGTCTCTCCGTTTAATAATAAACTTTTTTGTTCGGTTTTTGATAAAGGCTTATGCAGACCGCATTTTAATGAATTCGGCTCAAGTCCTATTTTTTTTAAAAGTTCCTGCGCTGTTTTTGTATGGATTTCTTCACCTGCGTGTGATGCACAGCAAAGCGCAATTTCATCTTCCGTCATATTAAAAAATTTGTCCATGCCAAAATCTATTAAAAGACTTGCCTGTAAAGGTTTTGCACAGGATCTTAAATAGAAAGGATAATTATTAGTTTCTCCAATCGTTCCGATTAGTTTTTCTTTATTACATAAAACAACAAATCCGTAGTGCTCTTGCTCTACAAGTCCGTCGCGTATGTATTTTACAAGTTTTTCAGGATATGTCTCTGTCATTTTTTCTTATTATTTCCAGCAGTTGTGAAATTTGTTTTTTTAATTTTTCGTTTTCTGTTTTTAAATCAGATATTTCTTTTTTGTACATTTCTTCTTTATTGCAAAATTCGTTTTTTCCCTGCGGAACAGTGTTATAATCGAGAATAAATCGTTTTTTTGCTTCTTCTTTGATTGTAAGCATGGCAGCTACGTCGTCCAGGGTTATGAAACCTAAATCAACCAGAATTTCGGCAAATTTTTTATTTGATTTTGAACTTATATCAACGGCTTTTTCAAGTTGTTCGTCGGATATAGTGCCTTTTTGTCTAAAGTATTCACCTGTTCTGAATTTGCCGGCAATAAATCCTGCCATTGCCTCAATCTCAATATTTTCGGCCTTCTCTACATAACCCTGTTCAACACAGAAAATAAAGTATTTGGCAACTTCTTCCATTGATAAAAATGTGTTCAAGGAAATTTCCAAAATGCTTGAATTGTTTTCGCAGTAGTCCAAAAAATTGTATATGTTCAAATCAAGCCCGCAGGTTTTGTTCTTTAATTCTTCACTGCCTTTGAATGTCAAAGTAGGCTTGTATAGTGAAAAAATATCTTCAGAATTTTCTTTTAAAAATTTTTCGCAAACTTGTGTTTTTATGTCGTCAGACAATTTCAAAAAAATTATCTGCTTAATCCAAAGCGGAAAATCTTCAATTCTTGATAAGAATGTGTTAAATATATTTTTTTTCAAAACAACTCTCCTGTAAACGGATTTTAGCATGTAAAAATTTTGACTTCAACCTCCGTAATCCAAACTTGCCAAAATTTAAAATAATTGTTATAATAAATTTTGAAAAGAAGGAGAAAAGCAATGAAAAATGAAAGATTTTTGACAAA
>CALVER010000146.1 GCA_944326625.1 Candidatus Gastranaerophilales bacterium
TCACCCGAATTTCTAACACTCGTCCCTCGTGTTGAAATTCTTCCCTCTCCCTCAAGGGGCGAGGGTAACAATTCGTCGAAACCCTTACTATCAGTACCTAGAGGAGACGCCCCCCCCCGTTTTGCAATAATTTTTCAAATTTCATAAGCTTTCTCCTTCTTTTTATGATTTTATTATATCATTTTTTGTATTTTTTTGCAACATGTCAGTATTTGGAATATAATACAAATATGAAAACAAAATTATTAATTGAACAGCATTTTCATGGCGCTTTTGGTGTCAATTTCAATGACTGCACCGTAGATGATATTTTGTATTTATCAAAAGAGCTTACAAAATACGGAATCGGCGGAATTTTCCCGACGCTTGCGACTGACACGGTTGAAAACATTAAAAATCAGATTAATAAGATCAAACAGGCTGCTCAAATGCAGACATCAGGAATGGCAAAAATTTTCGGCGTTCATCTGGAGGGTATTTTTCTTAACCCTGAAAAAAAAGGCATACATGACGAAAAATTATTCTTAAAACCGACAATTGAAAACTATAAGCTGATTGAAGATGATTTTATAAAAATTCTCACCTATGCGCCTGAATTTGACGAAAATTTTGCACTTGCGAAGTACTTATTGACAAAAGACGTAAAAATTCAAGCCGGACACTGCACAGGCGGTGATTTGTCATACTGCGACGGAGCAACACATCTTTTCAATGCTATGTCGGGAATTGTACAAAGAGGAACGTCAACGGCACTCACGGCTTTAACCGACGACAGCATTTATACGGAAATTATCGCAGACGGAGTACATATTTCGGATTCGATTATAAGGCTTATCTTCAAGGCAAAACCTATTGACAAAATTCTTTTAATATCAGACTGCCTGCCGATTACAAAAAGCAATTTAAAAGAAATGGAATTTGAGGGTGAAACGATTTATTTTGACGGCGAAAAAGCAACTTCAAAAGACGGCACGCTTGCGGGAAGCACAAAACTTTTACCTGATATAATAAAGCGGCTCGGGCTTATGGGGCTTTTTACCCCGCAATTAATTGAAAATACTTACACTTATCACAATATAGATTTGACGGGCGGAATCGAATGGGACGAACATTTTAATATTGTGGAAGTGGATTTATAAGGGAATTTATGAAAAGTGACAGTATAAAAAAAGGATTAGCAAGGATACCTCACCGCGGGCTTTTAATGGCAGCGGGCGTGAGCCGGAAAAATATGGATGCTCCGTTTATCGGGATAGCAAGTTCATTTTCGGATTTAGTACCCGGACATATTACAATGCGGGATCTGGAACGTCAGATTGAAAAAGGAATTCACACAGCAGGCGGACAGGCATTTGTTTTCGGGGTTCCGGCAATTTGCGACGGAATTGCAATGGGGCATAGCGGAATGAGATATTCGCTTCCTTCAAGGGATTTGATAGCTGACTGTGTGGAAAGTGTTGCGTCAGCGCATCAGCTTGACGGGTTAGTTCTGCTTTCAAATTGCGATAAAATCACACCCGGAATGCTTATAGCCGCATTAAGATTAAATATTCCGACAATAGTTGTAACTGCAGGTCCTATGCTGGACGGGGTTTGCCGCGGCGAAAATAAATTAACAATGGTAACAGGCTCTTTTGAGGCGGTCGGACGATACAGAAAAGGTGAAATTACAAAAGAACATTTGCTTGATATGGAAGAAAATTCCTGCCCGTCAGCAGGTGCCTGTCAGGGAATGTACACCGCAAACACAATGGCATGTTTGACGGAAGTTCTTGGAATGAGTCTGCCGTATTGCTCATCATCATCCGTTGTATCATCTCAAAAAGCCAGAATAGCTTTTGAAAGCGGGATGCAAATTGTCGAACTTGTAAAAAAAGACATTAAACCCTCTGATATTATTACAAAAGAATCAATGACAAACGCGATAATAACGGATTTGGCTCTCGGCGGATCTACAAATACGTTTTTGCATTTGCTTGCAATCGCTAACGCAGGCGGAATTGATATAACAATTGATGATTTTGACAGATTAAGCCGTGAAATTCATCAAATTGTAAAAATTAACCCGTCATCAACGCTTACAATGACAGATTTTCATTATGCAGGCGGAATTCCTGCGGTTATGAAGGCTTTAAAAGATATTTTAAATAAAAATACCAAAAACGTAAGCTGTTTGAATATTAAAGATATAATCAAAAGTGCTAATGCCAACACTAATATTATTCCTCCGTATGATAAATCAGGCTATACCCAATCCGGATTAGGTGTTTTGTACGGCAATCTGGCAAAAGACGGATGTGTTACAAAGATTTCGGGGATAGACCCTGAATGCTACACCTTTGAAGGCACTGCAAAAACCTTTGACAGCGAAGAAGCTGCAATGAAAGCGCTTGAGGATGACAAAATTAAGGCGGGCGATGTTATAATAATCCGCTATGAAGGTCCTGTCGGAGGTCCCGGGATGCGGGAAATGCTTGCCCCGACATCACTTCTTGTCGGAAAAGGTTTGGGAAAAACCTGCGCGCTTATTACTGACGGAAGATTTTCAGGTGCTACGCGCGGAATTTGTATAGGTCATGTCTGCCCTGAGGCTGCAAAAGGCGGGGTTATTGCGCTTATTCAAGACGGTGACGGGATTAAAATTGACATTCCGAACCGCTCAATTGAGCTTCTGGTCGATGAAAAAACTCTTGACGAGCGCAGAAAAAATCTTAAACCTTTTGAATTAAAGGTCAAGTCAGGTTACCTTGCAAAATATGCAAAAAATGTCGGAGATGCCTCTCATGGGGCGCTGGTATAGTAAACACCTACGGGTGACGGTTTCATGAAAAAACTATCGGATTTCGCAGATGATATAAATAAATGTTCCAAATGCGGCAAATGTCAGGAGGTTTGCCCTGTTTATAAATTAACAGGTAATGACTGTGCGGTTTCCCGCGGGAAATTTGTTATGCTGCAAGGGGTTTTGAAAGGTGAGCTTAAACTTTCCAAAACCATAGAAAAATACCTTGACTTATGCCTAAAGTGCGGCAAGTGCAAGGATTTTTGCCCGTCCGACATTGATGTTTGCGAAATCTTTAACACGGCAAAACATGAATATGTAAAAGATAAATTCTACGGCAAAATTACGCGTTTTTTGCAGTCACCGAAAGTTTTTGATAAATTTTTAAAGATTGGAAAATGTTTCAAAAGAGAAAATAGTATTAATAAAGGTACTACTAAATTACTGTATTTCAAAGGCTGTGCAAATGCGCTTAACCCTAAATCCGAAAACGCAATGAAAAAAGTCCTTGCGCATTATGACGTTGAACTTATTGAAAAAGATTTTGAATGCTGCGGGGTGCCTTTTTTATCAAGCGGAAATCAGGAGCGCTATGAAGAAGTAAAAAAACATAACCTCGACCTTTTGAAAGGCGGCTATGACTATGTTATAACCGATTGCGCGAGCTGTGAAAGTGCCTTGAAAAACTATCAATCTGCTGAAAATATTATCAATATCTGCCATTTTCTAGCGATTCAAAATAAAAAATTTGTATTTAAAAAGCCCTTAAAGGTGACTTTCCACAAACCCTGCCACCTGAAATCCGATGCGTTTTTGAAACCTTTATTTGCAAAATGCGAGAATATAGAATACATTGAGGCAAAGGATTATGACGAATGCTGCGGATTTGCCGGCGAATTTGCACTTCGTAACCCGAAATTGTCTTTTCAAATGACGCGGCAAAAAGCCAAAAACCTTGCCGATACAGGTGCAGATATAATTTTAACCGCCTGTCCCGCCTGTATAATCGGAATTCATCAGGGATTTTTAGGCAAAAAACATCCGAAAATTATGAATTTAATTGAATTTTTAGCGCTTGCGCACGAAATTATTGAGGGTAAATAGTATTCAAATCAATCCCCAGCGCCTTACAAATCCGGATGACAATAACAATAGTCGGATTTGCCCTGCGGTTTTCTATCATATTAAGGTATTTTGTCGAAATATCAACCATTTCCGCAAGCTTTTCCTGTGAAAGTCTGCCCCTTAAACGCTCTAATCTTATATTATCTGCTACTGTTTTTAAAATATCTTTATCATCCATCAAAAATATTTTATTAAAGTTGACAACAATTTAATACCCATGATATTATATTTTTATAGTAATATAGTTCTTATTTATAGAATAATATTTCGATAAAA
>CALVER010000147.1 GCA_944326625.1 Candidatus Gastranaerophilales bacterium
TCGTAATCTCATTCAATTCCAACGACTTTGCGATTGCCACGGCCTCGCTTCGCTCGGCCTCGCAATGACATGGCAAGTCTATGTGTTGTCGTGGTTCAACCACCCCTCGCCCCCTGGGGGAGAGGGTAGGGAGAGGGGCTTTTCTCTGCGTCACAGCTGCTAGATCCTGAAACAAGTTCAGGATGACATGTTGTAGGTCGGGTTTACTAACCCGACTGTTACCTCTTAGTGCCTTACTGACATAGTATCTTAGTATCTTTTTCCAAACAATACCGTCAAAACCCTTACTATCACTACCTAGAGGAGACGCCCCCCCCCGTTTGTCAAAAATCTTTCATTTTCCATAGCTTTTTCTCCTTCTTTGCAAAATTTATTATAACACAATTTTTATTTTTTGGGAATTATCATAAAAGATTTTAGCAATCTTCCGCCGCCGTCGCCTGCAGTTGAGATTACTTCTATTTCTTTTTTGTAATTCATAGACGTTGAACTTCCGCCGTCAAATGCCATTGCTCTGTCCAACTTCAAATCTTTACATAACTTTTGCACTTCATAAATATCCATAGGGTTCTTGTCTGTAATTATTAAGATGTGAGCATCGCCGTCTTTTATCCCTATAATTGTTCTGGGCATTTTGTGCAGTACGGATGCGGATTCTCTAATGACATTTCCGTCTTTATCCTTTACCACAAAAAGTTCTTCTTCCAGACGCAATTCAGGCAAAATCATAGGTCCGCCCTGGGCTGATGTTATAATATTACACCCGAAATCCACGCCGTTTTTGTGCTCGGTAATTTGATATTCATACTTATTATTGCATTCAACCACGCGAAATTCGGTACGGTTTAAAAGTTTATCCAAATTTTTACGCAAAATTGGATTGCTATAGATATTTTCATTAAACATTGGATCAACGGCCGTATTTCTGTCAGTGACTATATAGGAAATTGTTTTGCCGTTTTCGGGATCAAAAAAGCCGGTGTTAATTGTAAGTTCGGATTTGCCCTTTATATGAGCTTCTCGATTTGACATAAGACTTTCGGACGCAACAAATTTTATACGGCGTCTGATTTTTTCACCGGACAAAATTATATGATAAATACCATTGTCGTATGAGATTTCAATAGGCTTTGCATCGGCAAAGTTAACGGATAAACAGATTAACAATAAAATAATAATTTTTTTCATCAGAGATCCTTTGATTTATAAAACGCTATAATGGCCGCAGTAAAGGCAAGCGGCGGGAATATTGCCGTTATCAAAGGCGGTAGAACACCTTTTTCTGCCAATAAATCGAAAAACGGCAACGTTATATAATAAACAAATATACAGCCGATTGCAATTGTAAAGCCTATTAGTCTCTGCTCTCTCGGCTTGCTGAAACCTAACAGACAACCCATAATTGCAAGTAATATACATACAAACGGGTGGAAAAATCTTTGCAAATATTTATTCAGCATATATCTGTATTCTTCATCCATGCCTTCTTTTTTCAATAATTTTATATAATTATGCAAGTCACGGTTGTTAATCTCACGTTCTTTTTTAGTGGAATATGCCATTAAAGTATAAGCGCTTTTTGCGGATTCAGGGTCAAGCACGGACATTTCCTTAAATTTGCCGATATTGGTAAAAATCCCGTCAGGCGATATTTTATATTGCACAATGTCATTTAAAACCCATTTGTCATCCTCAATATGCCCGGTTTTAGCATAATAAATATTGGATAACTGATGCACATCCGAATAAACCTGACTGGAAAAATCCAGCACAATTACGTTGAACAAATTTTTAATTCTTGATTTAGAAACAATTACAGCCTCTGTCGGGTGGCCGCTTTTATCCTTTTGAGTATAAATAAACTGTGTTGACTGTGCATAGCCGTGAATTTTTCCCATTTTATATGCAGCATAAGGAATTAATTTATCGCCCGTAAAATAACACAAATATGTAACGATAACGCTTAAGACAACAACCGGCGCTATAATTCTTGAAAAAGACAACCCGACAGCACGAAATATAGTTAATTCGGAATCTTTACTCAATTTGTCAAAAGTAAACAAAGTTCCCAAAAGCAATCCTACAGGAAAAGCCTTGCCTAAAATTTTGGGGAGTTCAAAAAACAAAACGAGTATAGCTGTTTTCAAACCATATTGACCGGCCAATGTTTTCTTAATGGTATTCAAAAGCATTTCCGGAGCAATCCAGACAATTGTAAACAGCAATATTGCAACGCAAGTCGCCAGCAGCACCTGTGTAAAAATATATTTGTCATATATGGTAACTTTAGGCATTTTCATTAGAGCGCAAAATCCTTTCCTAAGTAGAATTCTTTAGCAACAGGATCCACTGCAACATCTTCGCTTTTACCTTGAATTTTAATTTTACCGTCAAAAATTACATAAGCTCTGTCAGTAATGGATAATGTAGCTTTCGGGTTGTGGTCGGTAATCAAAACCCCGAGACCTTTATCCTTAGAAATTTTCCTGATATTATCTTTAATTTCACCGATTGCAATAGGGTCAATACCGGCAAAAGGTTCATCCAAAAGCATAAAATCAGGGCTTGCAGCCAGAGCTCTTGCAATTTCAACCCTTCTTCTTTCTCCGCCGGATAATGATACCGCGGCATAAGAACGGAGTCTTAATATTCCGAATTCTGACAAAAGCTCTTCAAGCTTGCGTTTTTTCTCATCTTCAGTAAGCTTTTCATTCATTTGCAGAACAAGTTTAAGGTTATCTTCAACGCTGAGTTTTCTGAAAATTGAAGCTTCTTGAGGCAAATATCCGATGCCGGCTTTAGCACGAATATTCATCGGCCATGCCGAAATATCCTGCCCGTCAAGCATGATACTGCCGCTATTTGGTTTGATAAGTCCCACAACCATATAAAAAGTTGTTGTTTTACCTGCTCCGTTCGGCCCCAAAAGACAAACAACTTCGCCCTTTTGAACTTCAAAAGACACATCGTTTACAACGCTTCTGTCGCCGTATATCTTAATTAGATTCTTTGCCTCAATTTTCATATTCCATATCCCCTTTAGTAATTATTTTACTTGAAAAATATTTATATTGCAATTTTATATTTAAGGCTTAAAAATCTATATATTTAAAAAAACATTAAAAATTGTAAAAATATAAAGTATATACGTTATATATCTAAAATAGTGTGGCATACATAAAGTATAAACCATTTTCTTTTTCTTTATTTTCTCCTACACACTAACCTTTTACCAAATATGAGTTCGGCCGTTTAACGACGGCTGTTTTTCTGAAAAAACCAATTTTAAAATTGCTATACAGCAGCCCTTGCATTTTCATAGTCGATGCAGGGGAATCCGGCAGACACACCACCTATTTTCGCGTCTGCCGGATTTGTTAAATTTAATCGGAGCACTTATGTTTTCCGTCCCAGGATAAATCATCGCAGTGCAAGTAGTCCATGTTCTTATTGTAAATTACCCACGCGGCACAGCCGTAACCGTTCTGTGTTATACTGCTATCCCTGTCACAATGTGTTTCAAATACATTGTCTCCACCAATATTTTCTTCATCTATGCTGCCTGCAGGCTTAATCCCGCTATCTAAAACATAAAAAGAAAAAATGTCCTTGCCGTAAACATTAGGAGGGTTATCAGAGCCATTTATATCAACATTGAAATCAAGACAAAGCTGACTGCCGATACAATTACGATTATTCAACCATCCGCCACCTACCGTTACACCATCAGCAAGCGTTATTTCTGCCAATCTTGTACTAGTCGCACTGCTAATCGGACTTCCGTCCAAATAAACATTTGGAAGTCTGTTACCTAATTCTTCATTAACAGACCACTGTAAAACTTTCAGATTTTTTGTCATAATCGTCCAAAACAATTCTGCTCCTGATACTGTATCTGCAGAGTAACTATTATTTCCATCTTCGTCAGTTTCGATAGACGCATTACCGGCAAAACCCCACGTTCTAAAATCTCCATGTTCTATTTTCGCCATAGAATATGCATTACTCAGGGTTGCATATACCTTTGTAAGCTTTGATACGGTTGATTTTTCCTGATATTTTGTAATTAATGTCGGTATAGTCATCGCCGCCACTACGCCGATTATTGCAAGGGTTATCAAGACTTCTGC
>CALVER010000148.1 GCA_944326625.1 Candidatus Gastranaerophilales bacterium
AATTGTCCGCACAAAATTATATCAAAATCCGGCATAATTTTTTTGACTGCTGCAGAAACAGTTTTCCCAGTTGCATAAGTGTCAGCTCCCGCGAATTTTCTGTCGGTTATTAAAACCCCGTTATCTACGCCTAATGCGATAATATCTTTTAGCATGTCCGCTGCCTGCAAAGGACCCATTGTAAATACTGTAATTTCTGCACCGTATGCTTTTTTAAGCTTTAATGCGGCTTCTACAGCATAAACATCGTAAGGGTTAAGGATGCTTTCAACCCCTTCACGCTGCATTGTGTTATTTTCGGTCCATTTGATATCTGATGTATCAGGAACCTGTTTTACGCATAAAGCAATTTTCATTGATTAGCCGGTCTCTTTTTGCTGTTTGCTTCTATTAGTGCATTATAACCCATTATATACATTGAACATTTTTTTACATTAGCCATGTACCATGCACACTTTTCCTGTGTACAGACCATGTCTATGCCGCCTGATCCTACGCTTAATAACGGGCAATAAGGAATATCATTGTTTGACATAAGTCCCTCCTATTTAACACTTTGTTTAAGTAAATTACAATTTTCGTCGCGTTTGTGTTCCTGATCTTTGTAAATACGGGTTCTATTGATAACCTCGTCAAAGTCTATTTTGTGCGCGTCAAAATCAGGACCGTCAACACAGGCAAATTTTGTTTCTCCGCCGACAGTAATTCTGCACGCTCCGCACATCCCCGTTCCGTCTACCATAATCGGGTTCATGCTGGCTTCCGTATAAATTCCTTTGTCGCGGGTCATATTTGCAACCGCTCTCATCATGGGCATCGGACCTACCGCGATTGCGTAATCTATTTTTTCTTGTCCCATTAATCGTTCAAGAACCTGAGTTACAAAGCCTTTTTCCCCGAGAGTTCCGTCGTCGGTTGTGATGAAAAGTTCCGTGCAGGCGTCTTTCATCTTATCTGCCCAGAAAATTAATTCTTTTGTTCTTGCGCCCATAATCATATAAACTTTGTTGCCGGCTTCTTTGAAAGCTTTTGCAATCAAATAGCAGGGTGCTGCGCCATATCCGCCTGCAAGACAAACGACAGTACCATATTTTTTAATGTGTGTAGGCTGCCCTAAAGGTCCTACTATATCTACAACTTCATCACCGACATTAAGAGATGCAAGTTTTTTTGTTGAATAACCGACAGCCATAAATACAAGCGTCAGTATGCCTTTTTCTTTATCAACGTCGGCAATTGTCAACGGTACTCTTTCGCCGTTTTCTTCAGCTCGGAAAATTATAAACTGTCCCGCTTTTGCATTCCTTACAACATAAGGTGCATCTACCTGTATTTCAAATTGATTAGGACAAATTTCTTTTTTTGATAATATTTTATAACCCATAATTTCCACCTTCTGTAATTGAATTATAGCATAAATTTTGTCATGGCGAAAGGGGTGCCAAAGGCACGACATCATGTTTGATAATTTTGGTATGCCTATTCATGTTTTTGTTAAGGGAGCCAAAGCCACGACAAGATAATGTCATTCTGAGCGTAGCGAAGAATCTCCGATAAAGATACTAAAGCAGTAAGGCACTAAGGATTTACTGTTGGGTGAGTATGCCCAACTACAAAACTCTTATTACTGGCCCCCCACCCTAACCCTCCCCCTCAAGTGGGGAGGGTTGGCTGAGGCACGACAACACATTAGACCGCTGTCACACCCCACTAATCACCTAGACAAACCGCCTGCGGAATGCTACCGCCACGGCTGCCGGCGTTCCAGTACGTACAGGTTTGGTAGAAGTAGCGCCCGTACGAGAGGTCGATATTATACTCCTCATTAGACCAAACGGAGAAGTCAGAGCCTTGAGAGGCTGTGAAGCCAAGCTCTGCTACTTTGTCATAGTCAAGTTTTAAGCCTGATTTGTTTCCGCTAATTCCTGACGTGTTGTATACATAGTTTGCTATATCAGCTAATTGTGCCGCTGTAGGCATCTTACTAACACCTCCGCAGGCTTTAACGGCACCCGCCCAATAGTCGTCGTCTATGTCGCATCTTTTTATACCTAAATTATCTTTTAATTTTTCACATTCAGCCATGGTTAACGGTGCAGGAGTAAAAGGCGCAGTAAAACAAGTACCGTTAATTTCAAACGCACAACTATTCCCTGCAAGACTTAAAACATTTAACCCTCTTAAATCTTTCAAATTAGTATTAGGAGTTTTAAAGCCTGTGGTATCATACAAAACAGCTAAACAATCAGTACCAATACCGGTCTCTTTGGAAATAGTAATAACTCTGTTGCTATAGGGATCTTGTTTACAGTCTTTGTTATATGCAATAAGTCCTGCTGTACCGTCAGCAAACATAGCGCCTATAAGGTTTGTATTTTCCCAATCATCTCGTCCAAAATTTTTAACTGTTTTAACTTTAGTCATGTCAACTTCTTCATCACCCCAGATGACTTTATCAGGAAAGCAGGAAGTTAAGTCATCATTTTGGCATATTTTAGAAATCTTCATGTGCCGAGCTAATTCAGCGACGAAATCATCTGTAGAAGAATATCCTGCAAGGGTTCCTTGTGAATTCATAATAGTCAAGGCGTCGCCGAGTTTTCTCTGGAAAACTAAAGAAGCAGTATTCCAAGAGCGCTCCTGATAATTTTGTATTAGCGTCGGAATAGTCATAGCTGCCACAATGCCGATAAGAGCAAGGGTAATTAAAACCTCTGCCAGAGTAAACGCGGCTTTCTTTGAAGTGAATAAGGTAATAGGGGAATAAGGGAATAAGTGTTTACTGTGAGCTCCGCTCACATATTTGTCATTCTGAACTTGTTTCAGCATCTCATCAACTTTTTGAGATCCTTCGGCTATCGCCTCAGGATGACCTGTAAAATTACACAGAGACCCCGAATGTTGTCGTGCCTCAGGCACCTCAGGATGACATGATAATTCCGTCATCCCGGACTTGTTCCGGGATCTTATTTTATCTATTAGATCCCGCAATAAATGCGGGATGACGTTTATAGTTTGTAGATTTATTTTTTCACAAAGATTTTTATTTTTTTGAGATGCTGAAACTAGTTCAGCATGACAGATAAAAAAGTTATCAACGGAGGTTAAGCTACTGCCCACCCCCCCCCTGGTAGAAATGTAGTCATAATGCGTATTTGCGCCCATATTTTAACCTCCAAAATATTCTGTTACTGGTTTATTATATCATTTTTTATACATGTGTGCAACCAGCTTATTCCTCAATAACCTCGTAGTGATATTTTGGATTATCAGCTAATCTTTTTTCTATTTCTTCAAAAGTCAAAAGCCCCTGTGTTGCGCCGAATTGGGAAACAACTCCCGCTGAATTTACGGACGCATACATTAAGGATTTGCCTAAATTGCGGTTGGTTCTTTGTAAAGCCGCACAGAAAGTTGAGGCAAAAGCATCGCCCGCTCCGAGTGTTGATACAACAGGCCCGTCAAAAATCGGACAGTGGTAGTAATTCTTCCCGTCATAGGCATAGGCGCCGTTTCCGCCGTCTGTGATTACTATTACCTGATAATCGGATATTCTTAATTTTTTGAACATCTCTTTTAAATCAGGATGGATTAATTGATCCGAAAATTTTTCATCGCGGGTGTCAGGTCGTATTTGAATTCCTGTTGCCATTGAGGCTTCGTCCTTATTCATTACAACGATTTGCGCTGTTGATATAATCTTTTTAAGGTAGTTAAACCCTTTTTTAATGCTTGTTGTGCCTGCGTTAAAACATACAAAAGTCCCGTTTTCTTTTGCAAAATTAACTATATCATCAAGAACCTTGTTGCTTTCGCCGTTTAAGGGCGCAATATAAAGCAGTGTAGAATTTTTTATCGCGTCAAAATTTATTTCTGATTTTTGAATTAAAGCGTTTGCGCCTCTGTGTGCCAGAACCGTTCTGTCGCCTTCAAAACTCGTCAGAATAATTGAAAACCCTGTGCTGACGTCATCTCTTTGAATCGCGTTTGATAAATCTACATTTTTATTTTCAAAAGATTTGAAAATGCCTTT
>CALVER010000149.1 GCA_944326625.1 Candidatus Gastranaerophilales bacterium
GATGTTTGTCCGGATGACGACACAAAAGGTTACTGGGAGTGTTTGCCGAGGTAAAATTTAAATATCAACATTTTTCATCATATCTATAAGAGTATTGATAGTGTTTTCCATAGTAACACTGTCGGATGTACGCTGTTGTAAAAATGCATTGACCTGCGGCATCATCTCAATTGCGGTGTCAAGTTTGGGGTTAGAGCCCGGCTGGTACATACCGACATCAATCAAATCTTTATTTTCGCGGTACATGGCAAGAATTTTTCTCATCTTGCCTGCCGCTTCTTTATGCTCGGGCGTAGCAATTGCGGACATAAGCCTTGAAATGCTCCCCAGAACATCAATTGCAGGGTAATGGTTCATCTCCGCAACTTTTCTTGAAAGGAAAATGTGACCGTCAACAATACCTCGCACGGTATCTACAATCGGGTCAGAGATGTCGTCACCTTCCATAAGTACCGTGTATAACGCTGTAATAGAACCTTTGGGGCTGTTTCCTGCGCGTTCGAGAACTTTTTGAAGCCATGAAAATATTGACGGCGGATAACCTTTCATAGTAGGCGGCTCACCTGTCGCAAGACCGACTTCACGGCCGGCCATTGCGCAACGGGTTACGGTATCTGTCATTAAGAACACCTTTTTCCCTTGATCTCTGAAATATTCGCAAACAGCAGTTGCTGCAAGCAGAGCTTTTTGACGGATTAGCGGAGGCTTGTCGCCTGTTGAGCAAACAAGGACTGATTTTTTCATACCTTCTTCACCCAGAGAATCCTCAATAAATTCTTTAACTTCACGGCCGCGTTCTCCGATTAGCGCCATAACGTTTACATCTGCGTCTGAATTTCTTGCAATCATACCTAAAAGTGTACTTTTACCTACGCCTGAGCCTGCGAATAATCCTAAACGCTGGCCGCAGCCCATTGTCATGCAGGAATCAATTGCCCTGACACCCGTTGAAAAAATTTCTGTAATAATCGGTCTTTCAAAAGGTCCGGGCGGCGGGCCTTCAATTGAACGCCACTGTGCGCCGGTTGTGTCAAGAGGTCTGCCGTCTAAAGGCTGTCCCATCGGGTCAATTAAACGTCCGAGCAGAAAATCTCCGACAGGAATTATAATCGGGCGGCCGGATGAGGTTACAAGGCTGCCCTGTCCTATGCCAACGCCGTCTAAAAGCAAAAGTAATTGTGCCATTTCGCCTTTAAATGCAACTACTTCCGCCGGTTTTTGCTGACCGTCGTTTGTTTCAATATAGCACAGGTCGCCGATTTTCAGCCCCGGAAGTTTAACTTCTACCGTCAACCCCAGAAGCTTTGATACGGTGCCTTTGTAGCGGAAAAGTTCGGTTTCCTCAAGCTTTTGATGAACTTTTGTTTTTATTTCTTCTAATCTTGATATATCAATTTCTGTCATTAATTTTATTATAATGAAGAATTCAATATCGGACAAGTTTTTTATGTACATATCGTAACATCGTGCTTGATTATTGAATAGGTTTGTGGTTATATATACTTGGAAGAGGCGATTCCTCTTAGCCTTATTCCGGGAATACAACAAGCGGCGGTTGCGTTCCGACCAGTGTTAACAATAATAAGAAGGAAATTTTAAATGTTAAAAATCAGACTTAAAAGATTGGGTGCTAAGAAAAACCCCACATACAGAATTATCGTTATTAACTCAACTACAAAACGCGAAGGTAAACCTATTCAGGAATTAGGTCACTACAATCCGAAAACTAAAGTTATGCAGTTAGATAAAGCATCTGCTGAAAGCTGGATTAAAAAAGGTGCTCAGCCGACTGAAACCGTTGCTTACTTAATCAAAAACTGCAATGCTGACGGTACTTTGAATTATAAAAAGAAAGAAACCGTAAAACTTTCTAAAAAAGCTCAGGCAAAAGCTGCTGCAGAGGCAGAAGCTAAAGCTCAAGCCGAAGCTGAAGCTAAAGCGGCTAAAGAAGCAGAAGAAGCTGCAGCAAAAGAAGCTGCTGAAGCTCCTGCGGAAGAAGTTCCCGCTGCTGAAACTACCGAAGCATAATAACGAAAACTTTAATAAAAATAGACAGCCTTTATCGGCTGTCTATTTTTGTTCTAAAAATGTTTTAAAACTTTTTTGTAACATATTTTATTACTGCATTTGTGAAATCCATCATGTTCAATTCTTGGATGTCTTTAGGAGAATTGAAAATATTTTTCATTCGTTTTGCGATTAAGGTTTGTTTTTCGGGTTTAAGAAGACCTGATTTTGTAAATGTATCTTTCGGGAACATTTTTTTTGTAACGTGGTACGGTGTTACAGGCCCCAAAAGTTGAAGTCTGCCTGTCAAAACATTAGCTGTCTTTTTTGATTTTACCATTGCATAATTGAACGCACGCGCCATGTCTTTTGCTGTTGCGTCAACAAGTTTAATCTCGCTGAGTCTCATTTTGCCTCCTTACAAAACCAGTTTATAGCCTCCGCCATAAATGGTTTCTATGTACTTTTTACCATCTGAAATTTTGTCTAATTTAGCTCTCAAATGCCTTATATGTACACGGATAGTTTCAATATCATCATCAGGTGAATAGCCCCAGATATCTTTTAACAGTTGGGCTGAAGAAACCATATTGCCATGGTTTTGGAATAATAAATTGAATATATCAAATTCAATCGGGGTTAATTTTGCTGTTTTGTCTTTAATTTTTACGGAATAACTTTCGGGAAGGAGCGTGATATCTCCTAATGTAAGTAATTCTCTGGTGGATGCGGATTCGGGAATTTGGTGTGACCTTTTTAACAGCGCACGAATTCTTACCTGTAATTCTTCCATCTCAAAAGGTTTTACAAGATAATCGTCAACACCTATATTAAAGCCGTTCACTTTGTCATTAAGCTGAGAAAGTGCAGTGAGCATGATTATCGGAATGTTTTTTGTGGAATCATTTTTGCGAATTCTTTGAGCTACAGTAAACCCGTCAACCTCGGGCATCATTACATCCAGCACAACAACAGAGGGTAATTCCTGTTTGCAAAGAGCAAATCCTGTTGTTCCGTCAAATGCCTGAATTACTTTATATCCCGTAAGTTCCAGATTGACTTTTATAAGTTCGTTTATAGCTGAATCGTCATCTATTACCAGTATTTTATTCATAAATTAATTTTATAACAAAAGTTAATTTTTTACTGTTACAAGGTTAATAATTCTTAACAAAAATAGTGCACCTGAATAGTACAATATTTGTGAATTTCGGGTATATTTTTTTGTATGAAAAAATAAATTTTCAAAAAAAAAGTGTAAATTTTACAAATTTACGAATTTTTATTGTAATATGTTATAGCGACGTTAGAAATATACATTTATAAGGAGGCACATGAATTGGCAATAACTTCACCTTTTACAGCGTTCAATGACAGCGGAATTGAAGAAATCCACTTGGGACAACATGTTTTAGCAGAATTTTTTGAATGTGATCCGAACATTCTCAATAGTTTAGACAAAGTAGAAAAATATATGGTGGATGCCGCCCTTGAATGTGGTGCAACTATTGTCCAAAAATGTTTCCATATGTTTAACCCCTACGGCGTATCAGGCGTTGTAATTATATCAGAGAGTCATCTGGCAATTCATACCTGGCCCGAATTGGGTTATGCGGCTGTTGATTTATTCACATGCGGCGACAAATGCGATCCGAAAGTTTCTTATGAATTTTTGAAAAAAATGTTCAATTCTAAAAAAGCTACGTTTACGGAATTGAAAAGAGGAATTATCGACCGCGAAACAATGAAAGTTGCTGAAAAACCTTTTGAAATTATGCAGCAATTGGAAAGTTAAGTTTAAAAAATAAATATAAGAGAGCCGGCTTTTGTCCGGCTTTTTTAATTTATGTAAAAATAATTTAAACATGCCATGACAAATCAAATATGTTATTCTATTATCAACATGCGGAGGTCAAATGCTGGAAAACATTCTTGATAAAAAATCGAATTTTGACTTAACTTCAAAAAGTACGTTTTCAAATGAATCCGACA
>CALVER010000150.1 GCA_944326625.1 Candidatus Gastranaerophilales bacterium
TATAATATTGGTTGTTTTTTAATCATTTCAATCCACTGCTCAAGAGATGTTTTATTCAAATACATATTAGGTGAAAAATTGACCAGCGGAGCACCACCATTTTTATAATAATCATTCAAAAAGCGTTCTAATGTTGCTGACCAGTTTATAACCACTTTTTTATTATTATCACGTTCGAGAAAGATGTATTTTGAATTCTCTTGTGGTGATTTTTGATTTAAATTTGAAAATTTTTGTAAAATTTTTGTTGAATCTTCTACAGGTCTTTGAACAGATGTCAGTCTGTATCCCATTGAATAATGGAATGGGAACGAATTTCCTTCTGCGACAATACAAACATTACCCAAACGGTTTTGCAGCATTCTTTCTACCCGTAATTGGTGCATCCTTGTTCCGATTCCGCTATACTCCTTATTACCCTTTGCATTCATATAAGACAGAATTTTTTCGTAAAGCTCCCCATCTACAAATGCTATTTCAAATTTTGGGCTTATCACTTTTTGTTCTTTATCTATATAAAAATATGTCTCACCAACTACTCTATAAGTTTTATTTTTAACATTTATTTCACCGTTTGCATCTGCAACCATAAGATAGTATTTTTCCATATTTGGATTATCTTCTTCAACTCTTGCAATATATGCTTTTACCGGCTTATTTGTCTTTTTATCAATCAGAGTTGTTATCCTTAAGCCGCTTTCATCTAAGTTGCTTTTAGGCGTGAATTCCGGTGAAAGTAGTTTTTTAAAGGTCTTAGAACTAATTCCTTGAAAATTCTCTTTTAATAGGCTAACTTCAACAGTATCTGTTGCCGGCTGACGTACAAGGTCAGTTTTTGTAAAATTGAATATCCTTTTAGTAGCAGGGATAATTATATCTTTAAATATATTTGATTTTATTTTGTTTATTTTCATATTTGAATTTCTAATGCCTAAATAATTTTCAGTAAAACATTATTATATAACCTTGTGGCGGCCTTTTATTACAACTTCTTTAAACATATTGTTATGTGGTGCGTTATTGCCGAGTTTGATTATTTTTTCCAAGCCGAATTTCAGCGGGTTGGATGTTTTTGTTGTTTCGTAGGTTTTAATATTTGTAATTATATAATCATCCATATATTCGGGAACGAGTATATTGTCTTTTGGAATATATTTTGTGAAGGTTATTCCGCATTTGTCTTCTTTTTTGAAAATGTCAACTCTTAAAAGTGTCGTAAGACGTGATTTATCAATGTTTTTTCTGGCTGTGTTGAGTTTTTTAAATTTACCTTTTTCAACCGCATAGTCAGCTATCATTTTTAATGATTTGCTGTTGAGAAATTTTGCCTGAAATGCGGGTTGATTAAAATTGTTGTTTTGTATTTTCATAATTAAATCCGCTGTTAGTTATTTAATCTTGTGATGTCTTTTAACTACAACTTCTTTAAAAAGTTTGTAATTCGGCACATCATATCCGAGTCTTATTATTTTGTGCAGAGCAAATTTTAAAGGATTGCAGGCTTTTTTGCTTTTGTATTCCTGAATGTGAGTTAAAATCAAATCATCTGTAGATTTAACTTTTTTGACATTCTTTTTGGGAAGAAACCTTGAAAAGCTTATGCATGGCTTGCCGTCTTTTTCATACAAATCTACTCTTAAATATGTCTTGCGATATTCAGAGTCTATATTTCCTGCAGCATTTGCAAGTTTTTCAAGCTTTCCTTTTTCTGCGGCATACTCCGTAATTAGTTTAAGAGATGCACTTTTTAGAAATCTTGCTTGAAATGACGGTTGATTAAAATTGTTGTTTTGGATTTGCATATTTGTATTAAATCCGAACAAAATTTTTTTTGCTACATTATTACAATTTTATTTTAGGAATTAAATTTGTATTGTATAAATTCTCTATCAAATCTTTGTCATAGACATTTTTCTTTTCGTCAGGAATATTTCTCAATATTTTACTTATAATATCTGATGTAAGAGAATTTTTTTCCGCAAGGTACCGCGCATAATACGGATGACAGAAGTTTTTTGCCGAATAATAATTTTCAATTGAATATCCCCAGAAATTTTGCTTTCGGATCGGTTCTATAATTGTATCCGCAATTTGCTGCACTGAATGAATATTATATTCATTATTCATATATTGAATAATTTTTTGCGTTGAAAGATTTCCTGCACCTCTTCCTATTCCCGAAATACTGCAATCCAGAACAATAATTCTTTCAGTGTCAAGAGATATTAAGTTCTTTGCGTTTTCCAGGGATAAATTTAAATTGTTATGTGAATGAAAGCCGATACAAATGTCTTTGTCCAGATATTTGTCTGCGAGGCGGAATATTTCCGACGAGGCTTTTTCATCCAGTCCGCCGGTGGAGTCTACTATGGTAAATCCCGCAGGATGTATTTGGTTAATTTGCCGGATTAATTCAATGAGTTCTTCTTTTTCATATTGATTAATAAACGTTGGGTTGATAAAGAGTCTGTAACCTTTGGATTTTATTTCCCGGCAGGTTTTTAGGGCGTCTTGCAGGTTTTGTTTTTTGAATATAAATCTGATGCCTGAAATTAAATTATCGGAATATTCCGGCAGACGGTTTATGTCGAATTTTCCGTATGAAATCATCGCAAAAAATCGGTTTTTGTCGCAATTTTGAGGCAAAATCGTGTTAATTTCGTCAATTTTGTTGAATAATGATTGATTTTTTGTAATTTTTTTGTCAACCAGAAACCCGGTTTCAATATAGTCAATACGGGCATTTTGAAGCCCTGTGATAATAGTTTTTATATTATCAAAGCCGAAATTCCAATTGTTCACATATCCGCCGTCACGCAAAGTGCAGTCCAGAATTTTTATACGCTTATTATTCATTAATTACATAATACGCAAAATAATAAGTCTACACAAGTCCCTCTTTAAGCGCTTTGACTGCTGCCTGTGTTCTGTCATCGACAACAAGTTTTTGAATAATGTTGCAAACGTGTGCCTTTGCTGTATGTTCAGATATGGTTAATTCTTTGGCAATTTCGTTATTGGATTTGCCGTCGACAACAAGTTTTAAGACTTCGTATTCGCGCTGGGTAAGATTTGCGTGCTGTTCTTTAAACATTGCCCGTGACATTTGTCTGGGCGGAACGACCCCGCAGTTTTTGTCCCGTAAAATCGGCACTACCTGCGGATCAAGCCACATCGCGCCTTCTTTTACCGTTTTTATTATCATTTTTAAAATTTCTATGTTTATATCTTTCATAACATAAGCGCATGCGCCGGCATGGAGTGAATCCGTGACTTCCTGTTCACTAATATGTGATGTAAGCATAATTACTTTTGCAAGGCTGTTGTGTTCAATGATTCTTTTTGCCGCTTCAATTCCGGATATATCAGGAAGCCCTATGTCCATTAATGTTACATCCGGATGTGTGATTTTGTATTTTTCAATGGCTTCCTTGCCGGATTGAGCCTCTGATATTACTTCAAGTCCGTCCAATTCTTCAAAAAGCGACTTCAGGCCTACACGCATTAATTTATGGTCTTCTACTAATAATATTTTTACAGGCGGGTTATTCATAATTTTCCTCCTCTTTATATATATTTATATGACGCAGCATCAGGACATTTAACCCCTTGTTTTTAAAATTCAAAGACTAATATTACGTATTTTTATTTGTGAAACATTATTTGGATTAAAATGGAATTTAATTTGTTGCACAAAATTGGAATATGGTTTATAATAATTTCAGAGAAGGAGAAAAGCTATGAAAAACGAGAAATTTTTGCAAAACGGGGGGGGCGTCTCTCCTAGCTAGATTTAACAAGGGTTTAGACGGTATTGTTTTAGTAAAGATACTAAGATACTATGGCACTAAGGCACTAAGAAGGAACAGTCGGGTTAGTAAACCCGAGAATGTCATCCTGAACTTGTTTCAGGATCTGGCAGCTGTGACGCAGAGAAAAGCCCCTCTCCCTACCCTCTCCCCCAGGGGGCGAGGGGTGGTTGAACCACGACAACA
>CALVER010000151.1 GCA_944326625.1 Candidatus Gastranaerophilales bacterium
GGATTATATATTTCAAACGGAACTCTTTTTATATCTTCACAAGGCTCCAATGCCGTAATTCGTTATAAGCTTTAATAAATACAAAAAATATTATCTGCCTGAGGCAGTTTTATGTAAAAACACTACAAACTCTGAAAATATTCATTCAATAGCACAGGTATATATTTTGCATCCAAAGCACTAAAATCAAAGACAAATTCATTAACTCCTGCCTCGGATAATTCTTTTATACACGAAAAATCCTGCATGACAGTGTCTTCAAACATATGCATTCTGCAAAAACCGTCGCAGGTAAAAGGGAAAATTTTCTTCAATGAAGGGTCTTTCAACGCAAATCCGCCTTTATGACATGGCGCCTTACACGATAAACGCGAAATTATCGCGCTGTCATTATTCAACGGACACAGCCCCATACTCGGAACTTTTTTGTTTCCTGCGATTGTGTATTTACGATTCGGAATATCATTCCTAATCTTTTTGATAGTTTTTATCGCGCTTTCCATGTCCTTAAATGACGTAAAATCCACCGTATCAATAGGCGCAAGATTGTTTAAGCATTTAATCGAAAGACTGTTCAGCAAATTTATCCCCTGCCCGATTTCAAGCGGAATATGATTTATATCGGAATCATTTATAAAAGCCCAAAAATATCCGATATTATTGATTATCAACGAATCCGGCGCGGGTTCTTCCAGCAATAACTGCTTTACATATTCATAAACTCTGTCAAAATCACGTTCTATAAGAATTTTCGGCGTTGAAAGCTGAAATTTAATGTCATTTTTATAACAAAATTTTCTCACTTTCGTAATAAGCTCGCTAAAACTGCTGTTCACAAGATCACACGTCGAAAGTATCTCTCCGTATTCAATTGAATAGATCGGGTTTGTGCCGATTTTTTTAATATATTTTTCAAGTTCTTTGACCTGAGAAAGAGCCGAAAGCCTCAAATTCAAACGATAAACATTATCATAAGTCAAATCTTTAGGCGTTTTCGTTCTTTTAACATCCCATTCAAAATTCTGAATATTTCTCCGGAATTTAAAATCCTTGCCTTCCGCACATATCATCTCGCCCGAAAAATGGTTTGTCTGATAAATACTTTTTCTGACATGCTTAAAAGGTAATTTTTGATTTTTAAAAAGTTTCGGCTTTTCAAGAATTTTTTCAACAAGCTGAATTCCTTCGAGGATTTCCTCTGAATTTGCGAATTTACCTTTTATTACAACATTATCAATAGCCTTTATTTTTTTAATATCTTCAGCACACCAAGGAAGATTATCGGAATCTATAGCAAGCGGAAGTTTTGTATATTTTTTAATTTTTGCGATATTTTTCATATAAATTTCTTCCGTAATAATTATGCCGTCAACTTTATGGAAACTGTTTATAAAATCAATCCCAGCAAGGTTATGAATATCAAAATAAGAATCCGCTATAACCTTAAACGGCAGTTTGAAAACCTTTATCGCTTCCAAAATTGCAAAACTGTTTATAAAAATTCCGTCAATTCCGGCGGTCTTTAAAAATTTCAGCATCTTTTTAATTTCGGGCAAATTCTCTTCCGTAATGTCATGCTTGAAATTTATATATATATTACACTTACACCTTTTTGCAGCATCAACAAACTCTTTTACGTAATCAAAATTGTTATCCAAAAACTTTTTATAATAAACGTAATAATCCCGGCAATTGGTCTGGCTGCTGAAAAGTTCAATATCTTCGGGTTTTTTGACCGGTGCAGTAATAATAATCTCTTTCATAAAATTATTATATCATATTATTTTATTAACAAATGTAAAGATAAAACGAAAAAATAAGCAATTTTCAGGGAAGAATATACTTAGTATATATATAGGATATTAAGGATTATTTTTCTTAGGAAAGAGGACAACTGAATAGGGAGGATCTTATGGCAATAGGTGCTGAGGATTACATCGACCAATTATTGGTCAAAAAGTATGCTGATGAAAAAGTAGACAACCACGACAATATGGAATCAATGATTGACCCGCAAAAAATGATGGGGGCAATGAATGATTATGCAAGCATGCACAAGAATATGATGCTTTTAAAACAGCGTCTGAATATTGCGTGCTATGCAATTAATGCGAGATCCGCAAGATATAATAAAACAGCACAACAATATTAATAAAAAGTTTTTTGTTCATTTTGTGATAAAATGTTTTTGAAAATGACTGCAGACGTTTTACAAAAACATAACGGCAAAAAGGAACAGGGAATGGGAAAAATGATCCTGGCGTCTTCATCTCCCAGAAGAGCCGCAATTTTAAAGGATTACAAATTGGAAATCATTCCGTCTCCGTATGTGGAAAACCACACGAAGACGGCTTTTTCTTATGATTACGCGGAAAATTTAGCTTATAACAAGGCAAAAGCTGTTGCAGACAAAATAAAAGAGCCGGCGCTTGTAATCGGAGCGGACACGGTTGTTGTTTTGAACAATGAAATCCTTGAAAAACCGGAAGATGAACGAGATGCCTTTTTAATGCTCAAAAAACTGTCAGGAAAAACTCACAAAGTTGTGACTTCAATTGTAATAATAGATACACAAACCGGTATTTGCCGCAAAAATTCAACCACAAGCAGCGTAACTTTTGAAAATCTGACAGACGAAATGATAAAAAGTTACATAGAAAATTACAAACCTTTAGACAAAGCAGGATCCTACGGAATTCAGGAAATGCCAAAAGGTTACATCAAATCAGTCGAGGGTGATTTTGAAAATATCATCGGCATTTCATCAAAATCTTTTCAAAAACTGCTTAAAAGCTTTGAATAATTACACACACCCGCAGCATTTTTTGTATTTTTTACCGCTTCCGCAAGGGCACGGATCATTCCTGCCTATTTTGTGATCAATTTCAATTTTTGGTCTGTTTTCTTCTTCCTCAATAATTCCCAGAGTATTTGAAAACGCTTTTGAGCGGTAAAGAACCGTTGTTGATGAAACTATTTTTTTATCCAGATAACGGGATTTGTATTTTTTAAGAATTTCGTCAAGCGTCATATCACATCCTAAAACGGCATTGACAACTTTCAGGAAATTTTCATGTTTTTCTGCAACTCTTTTAATCAAATTTGCTGAAAATTTGTCATTATTCAAAAAATACTCAATACATTTGTCAAAATTAACGATTTTTGTATAATCTTTTGCCTCAAAAATCTTGTTAAACGTTCCGTAAAACGGAATTGCATACATTCCGAGTTCTTCGTCAAAAATAACGCCTACGTCGTATTCCTCACTGTGAGAAGAAAATCCGCCGAGTGAATTTTCCAAAAAATTCTCATAAGAATTATGGAATTCGTTAACGTTAAAAAATTTGTACTCTTCCGGCAGCTTAACCTTATCATGCCAGTCGGTTTTTTCGCCGCCTTCAGCATAATCATTAAACATTCCGATTAAGTCATCGGCGTATTTGTTGGTCGTGACGACTTCATCCGTGCCGAAATATTCCAAAAAGCTCTTGTGAACCTTTTTTATATCCTTTTCAATTTCTTTTAATTTGCCGGGATTATCTTCATAAACAAGTTCGGGATTTTCTATAATTTTGGCAACCGCAAACCTCAGGGCATCGTCTTTTCTGCTGGCAGAAAGCACTCCCGAAATTTCAAGCAAATAATAAACCTTTTTATACTCGAAAATCCGCGCAATTACAAATTGACCGCCGCCAACTCCCCTGAATGAAGTCATTTTTACAAGTGATGTAACATTATAAATCCGTTCGTTAATTACATTATAAAGTTCAAACCCGCTTTTCATAACTTTTTTGACTTCAAACACTGATGAAACTGATTTTTTAAGCGCTTCTGCAATTTTTTTATGCGATGCGGAAAGCTTTTTAGAATTTTCAATATACAATTCAGGAATACTTTTCAAATCTTCACCAAGATTACGTTCAAACATATAATTAAAATATGCAGCCTGAAGGTTCATAGACCCGCT
>CALVER010000152.1 GCA_944326625.1 Candidatus Gastranaerophilales bacterium
ATAAAACCGGCTGAAACTTTCGTTCCGCCGGTTTTATTCAGAGGGGATGGGATTCGAACCCACGGTGGAATTGCTCCCACACAACCTTTCCAAGATTGCACCTTAAACCTCTCGGACACCCCTCTAGGTGTATAATAATCTTATCACAAAAATTTCTTTTTTTCCCTTTTTGTTATTTTTTTTCGTAAAAAAACAAAAAAATTTCAAAAACATGCTAAAATTAATTTATGGACAAAAAAATTTCAAAGCCAAATTCCGGATTAAAAGGACAAATCACAATCCCCTCCGACAAATCCATTTCACACAGAGCTGTAATGTTTTCCTGTCTTGCAAACGGTACCTCTGTAATTAAAAATTTTTCCAAAGGTCAAGACCCTCTCTCCTCCCTTGAAATTTGTAAAAAACTCGGTGTCATCGCCGAATTCAAAGACGATCTTTATATAACCTCCACCGGTAAATTAATCCCTCCGACAACAGACCTCTGCTGCGGCAACTCAGGAACCACAATGCGGCTTATGGCAGGAATACTTGCCGGACAAAATTTTAATTCAATTCTGACAGGCGATGAAAGTCTTTCAAAACGCCCCATGAAAAGAATTATAACCCCGCTTTCTCTAATGGGTGCTAAAATCAACTCCAATAATGATAAAGCCCCGCTTGAAATCTATGGTCAAAACCTTCACGGAATAAATTATTCATCACCTATAGCTTCAGCACAGGTTAAATCTTCAATACTTCTTGCAGGACTTTTTGCAGACAACAAAACCACCGTCACCGAACCGTATTTATCCAGAAATCATACGGAATTAATGCTTTCTTATATGGGTGCCGATATAACTGTAAACAACCTTTCTACATCCGTAACAAGGTCAGAATTAATTCCCAAAACAATAGAAATCCCCGGCGACATATCAAGTGCCGCATATTTTATTGCTGCGGCTCTAATTGTTCCGAATTCTGAAATAATTCTAAAAAATGTCGGCCTCAACCCGACACGTACCGGACTTCTTGATGTTTTGAAAAAAATGGGCGCGAATATTGAAATTTTAGATAAGCAAACAATTTCTAATGAATTAACTGGCGATTTGAGGGTCAAATATTCCGATTTAACCGGCTGTACCATTGAAGGTGACATAATTCCGCGTCTTATTGACGAAATTCCCGTACTTGCCGTGATTGCGACCCAAACTCAAGGCCAAACCGTAATAAAAGACGCGCAAGATTTAAGAAACAAAGAATCTGACAGAATTAAAGCGGTTGTCACTGAACTCAAAAAACTCGGTGCAGATATTGAAGAAACGCCCGACGGCATAATTATAAACGGCAAAACAAATCTCCAAGGCGGAGTTGAAATTGAAACATACCATGATCACAGACTTGCAATGAGTTTATACGTAGCAGGGTTAGTGTGTAAAAAAGAAATTTTAATAAAAGATTTTGACTGGGTAAATATTTCAATGCCTGAATTTGACGAACTTTTCAGCTATTTATTAACATAACTTTACAAAAAGGCAATATTTTTAACAAAAAATTGTTTATAAATACAGGTTAGTTTATAAACTTTTGGAAAGGTTAGGTTAATATGGTATCAAATGTGCCGATGATGAATTACGGAACTTCAGGTATGGGAGCGCTAAGTGATGATTTTATGTACAATGCTTACAAAAATCAAACTCAAATGCCGACGCAAGGTCAGGTTAATTTTCAAGGAACTCAGCAAAATAACAAAAACGGAATAGGATTGGGAACATTACTATTAGGCGGTGGTGCTGGCGCAGCCGCAGGATATTTTTTAGACAGTAATCCGTTAAAAGATACAAAGCATTTTAAAAACTCTTTTATAAATAGTTTCAGCAAAAATGCAGATAAAGCTAATAAATATGTAAAATATTTTGATAAAGAGGCAAAAGTCTTTACAAAAGAGGCGCCGTCACTGTTCAATAAAGCCCTTAAAAACTTTAAATGGAAACAGGCAGGTAAATGGGGCGCAATAGCTGCCGGCGGATTAATTGCATTAGACTGGCTTTCCGGTAAATTTAAAGGTCAGACTAAACAGGTCTAAAAATCAGGGCATAAGCCCTGATTTATTCTTTAACACCGCCTTGCAAAATATCATTTATAAAATATTTTTTGCCCAGTAAAAATACCCCGATTACAGGCAGAGTACAAATTACGGAACATGCCAGAAGTTCGCCCCACAAAGTAATTTCCCTGAAACTTCCTTTAAAAATCGCAAGTCCGACGGGCAGTGTTCTCATACCTTCGGAATTTGTTACGATTAACGGCCACATAAAACTGTTCCAGGTAGACACAAACGTAAATATTCCGAGCGTTGCAACCGCCGGCAAAGCAAGCGGCAACGCTATTTTAAAGAAAGTTTCAAAAAAATTACATCCGTCAATCCGCGCGGATTCTTCAAGATCTTTAGGCATACTTAAAAAATACTGTCTTAACATAAATACTCCAAGCCCACCAAACAAACCCGGTAAAATCAATGCCTGATAAGTGTCAATCAAGTGAAGTTCACGCATTAAAAAGAAAAGCGGGATAATATTTACCTGCGGCGGGATTAGCATTGTAATAAGAATTATCAAAAACAAAAAATCGCGGCCTTTAAAATTAAGCCTTGCGAAAGCATACCCTGCCATGGATGCAATTATAACCTGACCGAAAGTCGTAATCACGGCCACGATTAAACTATTCATAAAATACCTGCTCAACGGAATTTGTCCGAAAACATTTATATAATTTTCAAAAGTCAAAGGTGTATGAAAAATTTTATCAGCCTGTAAAAAAATCTCGCTGTTTTTTACAAAAGACAAATTAACCATTGCAAAAAACGGATACAGCATACTTATTGCAATAAGTATTAATATAATATACCCCAAGACTATCCGAAAACTTCTCATAAAAAAATTATATCATAAATTTTTATGCATAATATTTATTATCAGCCAGATATATGCTTAAAAATCAGCTAAATCTTTAAAAGAAACTTTAAGTATATCTGTAATATCAAACAAAACTTTAACACTCGGGTATGCTGCGCCGCGTTCAATTTTAGAAAGATGTTCGCGCGTTATCCCCAATTTAACAGATAAATTTAATTGGGAAAGACCTTTTGATTTTCTAATTTTTTTTACCTGCCGTCCAAGTAATTTAAGTTTTTCATCATTAATTGACATCAATACTATTTTCACATACAATAATTCTAAAAATGGAGCATGTCATAACCCATTTTGGAAAGGAACGTTATGAAAAAAGGTTTTACTTTAGCAGAAGTTTTAATAACACTTGCAATAATAGGAGTTGTTACGGCAATTACTATTCCCACGCTAATCCAAAATTATCAGGAAAAAGCATGGAATACAGCTGCTGCAGTTTTTGAACGGAAATTAGAAGAAGCATTAAAAACCATGAACAGCCAGCAGACACTTGCGGGACATACCAGTACAAAAAACTTTATAACTGCATTATCCGGTCATTTTAAAATCACCAGAATTTGCGAGACGAATGACCTTTCATCCTGTTTTGAAAGTGAAATATCATGGCCGATAATTGATATAGCCAAAGGAGGGAAAATAAATAACCCGGTTAATACAACCACAATTAAAACTGCAAGTGATTTAGACAAAGAGGATTGGAATACCGAAGTATTAGGCGTTCAATTTGCAAACGGCACAACAGGCCTTATTGCATACAATCCTGAATGTAAGCAGGATCCGTATTCTAACCAGACAACGGGCATGGATTGTATAGCTTTGATATATGACACAAACGGTTTTAAAACGCCTAACACTAACGGAAAAGACCTTAGAGCAATTAATGCAGCTTTAAAAGGTAATTGCTCATTCAAAATTAATGATATATGCTTTAAAGAAATATTCAGTGCATCAACAGAATTAACAAGAAAAGAATGTGAAGAACAAAAGAGCACTTTAGGGATAAAAGAATGC